>WGMR01000006.1 GCA_016124955.1 Alphaproteobacteria bacterium
ATGGCGTCCCCTACGGGATTCGAACCCGTGTTGTCGCCGTGAGAGGGCGATGTCCTGGGCCTCTAGACGAAGGGGACGAGGGGCCGGAAGGCGGTTGTTGTAGCCACACTGCCCCCGGCTAGCAAGCGAGCATAAAATCGCGGCTGCGCGCCGTTCGGCCGGAAACGCGTTTCTCGGCGAATCCGCAATACATATAACTGGTTGATGTATATATGAAAACATTGTTTTTTGTTAATTCTTTCCCAGTTTGTTGTATGGTACGGGCACAATAAGAACCCATATCGTTTTTTTCGGATTTTAAGGCCCCATTTCATGTCAGAGCCATCAGCCGCACTTGCCGCTCCCGCACCCGAACCGGTCGATAATTTTGACGATGCCGTTGCACGCGCACGGCTGAGAAAAAGTGCGAACCAAGCGAACCTGAGCCAGATCAGAAAGCGGCGCGGCGGCATCAAGCAATTCAAAAAAGACATAGCCGTTGAACCGCTCGCTTCGGAACAGGAGCGCGCGCTGTTTGAAAAACTATGGGCCCGCGTCCCGGCTGAAAAGTTTCAGGACGAAAATTATACCATCAGGGAAGCGCTGAGGGATTACGGCGAAGACCTTGTTGACGAATTTCGCACCGCCGGCCTGATCATGAAGGATGGCGACCCCGTTGATCGCTTCGCGCGCCGGGTCGATGAATATCACGGCAAGATCGCAAGCCTTTTCACCGACCCGGACGAGGTCGGCCCGGTCGATACATACTTCTCAATCCCCAGCAAAAGCAATTTCGACCGCGCGCTGATGGACGAAATCGGCCCGTACCGCGATTATTCGATCATGCTGCGCCACCCGGAAACGGGCGAAATCATCGGCGGCGTGGATTTCGTGGTCTATGCCCACAAGGAAGGCGTACCGACCGTACACACCAACTTTATTTTCACGGACCCGAAATTCTCGGGCATCGGGCTGATGGATCAGCTGCTGAAGATTCAGGACGAAGCGGTGCTCAAGTTCCTCGAGGAAAAGCGGCCAGAAGCGCTTGAACAGCACGGCGGCTTCCTGCGCTTCGGCGAGGTTGACGAACCGCATCTGATGGACCCGTATTATTATGCGCAGAACATGGCCAGCCTGACCGACCCGCTCGACAGGCTCGCCGCGGTAGGCGCGCATGGCTATGCGCCGCTGCGTTTCAACTATACCCAGCCCGCCCTCGATGAAGGCGGCGAACCGGTCACAAGCATGCGGTACCATGCCTCTTTCCGCAATGTGGTGAAGAAAAAGGGCGGCTTCACTCTCGGCGCCGAACAAACGCCCAAAGGCGTCATGGTCTCCGTTCTCATCAAGCATTTCAATGCGCTGTTCAAACAGAACATAGTCCCGGTCGAAGGCGACACAAGCGTCGATCAAATGATGAGTCAGCTGAAACCGCTGGCGGAAGAAAACAAGTATATACCGACCATATCCGCAGAAAACCGCAAGGATTATGTTAAAACGTGGCGGCAGCGCATCGGCACCATCATTAAAAGAATGAAAGGCCGCGAACTTACGGAAAACCGCACGATCGGCGAGATCTGGCACAACCGCGGCAAACTCGGGCTCGGATGGATGCATCTGCACCGTCCGCGCGGCCCGGTCTAGCGCACGAACCCCACCCCTTCGTTAGACAACACCCGCGCCATCTGCTAAACGGCTTCCATACGAAAACGAGGCGGAACGGCAAATGGCTGCGCAATATATCTATGTGATGAAGGGCCTGACCAAGGCCTTCCCCAACGGCAAAAAGGTGCTGGACGAAGTCTGGCTCTCTTTCTACCCCGGCGCCAAGATCGGCGTGCTCGGCCCCAACGGCGCGGGCAAATCTACGCTGATGAAAATCATGGCGGGGATGGATAAGGAATTTTCCGGCGAAGCATGGGTGGCCGACGGCGCCACGGTCGGTTACCTGGCGCAGGAACCGGAGCTCGATCCCAAATTGACGGTCGAGGAAAACGTGATGGCCGGCCTGGCCGAAACCAAGGGCCTGCTCGACCGGTTCGAGGATGTCAGCAACAAGCTGGGCGAGGTCACGGACCCGGACGAAATGCAAAAGCTGATTGATGAACAGGCCGCGCTGCAGGAAAAGATCGATGCCGCCGATGCGTGGGACCTTGGCCGCACGGTTGAAATCGCGCTCGATGCGCTGCGTTGCCCGCCGGGCGATGCCGATGTGACCAAGCTTTCGGGCGGTGAAAGGCGCCGTGTGGCGCTATGCCGCCTGCTTTTGCAGAAACCCGATTTGCTGCTGCTTGACGAACCGACCAACCACCTCGATGCCGAAAGCGTCGCATGGCTGCAAAAGCACATCTCGGAATATCCGGGTGCCGTCATCCTGGTCACGCATGACCGCTACTTCCTCGATCTCGTGACCAAATGGATCCTCGAGCTTGATCGCGGCAAGGGCATCCCCTACGAAGGCAATTATTCGGCATGGCTGGAACAGAAGCAAAAGCGGCTGGAACAGGAATCGCGCGAGGAAACCGGGCGTCAGAAAACGCTGGCGCGCGAGCTGGAATGGATCCGCTCTTCCCCCAAGGCGCGGCAGGCGAAAAGCAAGGCGCGTATCACCGCCTATGAAAACCTCGTGGCGCAGAACCGCGACCGCGCGCCCGAAAACGCGCAAATCGTCATCCCCGCCCCGCCCAAGCTCGGCAATGTCGTGATCGAAGCCGAAGGACTGCGCAAGGGCTTCGGCGACCGGCTTTTGATCGATAACCTTTCCTTCCGCTTGCCGCCGGGCGGCATCGTCGGCATCGTCGGGCCCAACGGCGCGGGCAAAACCACGCTGTTCCGCATGATCACGGAAACCGATAAACCCGATGGCGGCACGGTCAAGATCGGCGAAAGCGTCCAGCTCGGTTACATCGACCAGAACCGCGACGCGCTGAACAAGGACAAAACGGTGTGGGAGGAAATTTCCGACGGGCTCGATATCATCGAGCTTGGCAAGAAGCAGATGCAAAGCCGCGCTTATGTTGGCTCCTTCAACTTCAAGGGGCCGGATCAGCAAAAGAAGGTCGGCACGCTTTCGGGCGGCGAACGCAACCGCGTGCATATGGCCAAAATGCTGAAATCGGGCGCGAACGTTCTCCTGCTCGACGAACCGAGCAACGATCTCGATGTCGAAACGCTGCGCGCGCTCGAAGATGCGTTGATGGAATTTGCAGGCTGCGCCGTGGTGATCAGCCACGATCGCTGGTTCCTCGATCGCATCGCCACGCACATTCTGGCGTTCGAAGGCGACAGCCATGTCGAATGGTTCGAAGGCAATTATCAGGATTACGAACTTGACCGCCACCGCCGCCTCGGCACCGATGCCGACCAGCCGCATCGCATCAAATACAAGCCGCTGACGCGCTAATTGCGTATCAGAGCCAGCCGCGCCGCTTGAAATATATGAACGGGATGATCGCGGAAACGATGATCATGACCCACGCCAGCGCATAACCCCACGGTTCGTGCAATTCCGGCATATGGTCGAAATTCATGCCCCACACGCTGGCCAGCAGCGTGGGCGGCAGGAAGCCGACGGCGGTAACCGAGAAGATCTTGATGATGTTGTTCTGCTCGATATTGATCTGGCCGAGCGTGGCATCGAGCAAAAAGCCGGATTCGTGTGCCAAAAACTGCGCATGGTCGCTGAGCGAGCGCAAATCCCGGTCCAGAGTTTTAAAGCGCGTCAACTGCTCGCCGTGCAAGCGCGAAGTCACGATAGGCCCGAGGAACGCCATCATGCGCGTCAGGCCGGAAAGGCAATCGCGCACGCGGTGCACCATATCGCCCGATTGGCCGATGCCGCGTAAAATCTCGTTCAACCGTTCGGAATGATGCGGCCGTTCGCGGTCGGAACGGCGGCGGCGCACGCGCGGCGCGTGTTCGTCTTCCAGCAGATTGCTGCTGCCCGCCGGGTGGAACACCTTGCGCGAAAGATCATCAACATGCTTGCCGATCAGCTCGAGAATGTCGGCGGTGCGGTCGATGATTGCATCGAGCAAGCTGAGCATGCCGTCATCCACGGTGGCGAGCAGATCGGGCTGCTTGCGCACGCGGTGCGCGAACACGTCGATCGAGCGCGGCTCGGCGAAACGCAGGGTCACGAGGCAATGCGGCGCGAGCACGATCGTAAGGTCACTCACGCCCGGGTTCGGGGTTTCGGCGCCGATCAGCACCGCCGTGGTCAGGTACACGGCATTGCCTTCGGTATAAAGACGGCTCGAAGCTTCGATCTCCTCCATCTCCGACATGGTCGGCAGATCGATGCCAAGCGCCTTCGAAACCGCTTCGCGCTCGGCTTCGCCCGGCGTCAAAAGATCGACCCAGCAAACATTGGCCGGCAACGGGTCATTGGCCGTCAAACGCGTATCGTGGATCTGGCCGCTTGCACGGTAATAAGCCGTAATCATGCTTGCCTCCCGATCGTTTGTTGCTGGCTAGGGTTCAATCAAAGCGTAATGTTATGCTGCGCGCATGCTGCTTGTAGCGTATTTCGCAGCAAACAGGCAATCGTCATCGGCCCGACCCCGCCCGGCACGGGCGTGATGGCCCCGGCCACCGCGGCGGCTTCGGTAAAGGCCACATCGCCCGCAAGCCTGTTTTTGCCGGTTTTGGGGTCTTCGATGCGGTTGATGCCCACATCAATCACCGTGGCGCCGGGCTTGATCCAGTCGCCCTTGATCATCTCGGCCCGCCCGGCGGCGGCAACCAGAATATCGGCCTGCCTGCAAACATCGGGCAGATTCTGCGTTTTGGAATGGGCGATGGTGACCGTGCAATCGGCCTGCAGCAGCAATTGCGCCACCGGCTTCCCGACGATGTTCGAGCGCCCGACCACGACCGCATGTTTCCCCGCCAGGTTTTCATGCACCTCGCGCAGCAGCACAAGGCAACCCGTGGGCGTGCAGGCCACGAGCGCGGGCAAGCCGGTCGCCAGCCGCCCGGCATTGACGGGGTGAAACCCGTCCACATCCTTGGCGGGTTCGATGGCTTCGATCACCGCCTGCGCATCCAGCCCCCCAGTTGTTGTTTGTGGCAAGGGCATTTGCACCAATATGCCGTGCACGGCGCTGTTTTCGTTCAGCCGGCGCACGAGCTGCATCAAATCGGCCTGCTTGGTATCGGCCGGAAGATGGTGGGGGAAAGAAGCCATGCCAACTTCGGCCACCGCCTTTTCCTTGTTGCCCACATAAACCTTGCTGGCCGGGTCTTCGCCCACCAGCACGACCGCGAGCCCCGGCTGCACGCCGTATTTTTCGCGCAACACCGCGACCTGCGCGCCCACCTCGCCGCGCAATTTTGCCGCCACCGCCTTGCCATCAATCACGCGCGCAGACATGCCCAAGGGCCCCCTATACGCCAAGCGCGAATGCGAGGCGTTGAATGACCATCCGCAAGAACATGATCCCGAAGATCACGATCAGCGGCGAAAGATCGACCCCGCCGATGGCGGGCAAAATGCCGCGCACGCGGCGCAGCACCGGTTCGGTCAAACGGTGCAGGAAATCCCCCACCGCATAAACGAAACGGTTGCTTGTGTTGACGATGTTGAAAGCGACAAGCCAGCTAAGAATGACCGAGGCGATCAGCACCCACACGTAAAGATCGAGCACCATGTCGATCACCGTCAAAAGCGGCCCAAGAATGATATCGAAAAGCCCCATGGCGTTCCCCCAAAGAAAAAGCGCGGTTGCAGGCAAGTTAGCCGCCCGCGCCCGCGCTGGCAAGTTAATTTATGCTTCTTTATCAATATGATAGCTATTTGTTCGAGCCGCTTCGTCCCCGCGCGACCGCTGCGGGGCGGAATCGGCGGGGAGCGGAAAAACCGCATCGGCGCTTGCACGGACGGCGCGAAAATGGCTATTACTGTCGTCCGTTTTCTGGAACGGGCCTGTAGCTCAGCTGGGAGAGCGCGTCGTTCGCAATGACGAGGTCGTCGGTTCGATCCCGATCAGGTCCACCACCCTTCGCCTCCATGTGATAAAGTTACACAGGACCTTTATGGCCATGGACATTTCCCAGATCATCTTTCCAGCAATACTTGGCGCATTAGGCTTTTTTATATCGCACTTCCTAGTTTACCCTATCTTGGAACTTGAAAAACTCCGGCAGGAAATTCATCAAAAAATTATAGAATATGGAAATATTTGGGGACTCCCACAACAAAATCACCCTGAATTTAAATACTTTATTGAGCGCATGAGAAATGCCGCCAACGACTATCGTGTCCTCGCATCCCGCTTGGAGGCATTTCAAGAGAATGTTGAGAATTATTGCCCAGCCAAGTATTTCCTAGTGGAACACAGGGGATATAATTTTACGGATGCATGTAAGGGGTTATGGGCTCTGGAATCTGATGCATTAGAACCAGAAAGTGAGTTTAGAAATGAACAAATAGATAAAATTAGAAAAGCACTAAAAATTAGAAACGTCTCAGAGAAGACAAGACCATAAACAATATATAATTATCTCCCCCTCCCCCTCTTCAAATCTTCGTCTGCGATACCGCCCGGCATGATCGGGCGGGGAGCGTGGCGGCCGAGCGTGATAAGCCGGTCATACATCACCATCGCGCCGGCGATCCCGACATTCACGCAGAATTTGGTGGGGATCTTCACGATATGCGCGCAGCGCGCCACCATTTCAGGCGAAAGGCTGCCAAGTTCGGGCCCCAGAACATAGGCCGCCTGCTGCGGGTGGCGGAAGCTGGGCAAATCCACCGCCTCGCTCATCAATTCAATGCCAACAAGCTGGCAATCTTCCGGCAGGCGCATGCCCGCCACATCTCTGTACTTATAAAAAGGCAAATGCCCGCCTGCGTGGGATGTGTCGGTGGCGTTCAGCTCGGCTTCGCTCAGCGCGGCGTTGACGGTGAAGAAAAAGCTGGCGCCGAAGGCATGGGCCGAGCGCACGAGGTTGCCCACATTGCCCGCCTTGCTGATGCTTTCAACCCCGATCCCGAAATAACCGCGCATAAACGCCCCCATAAGCGGCCTTTCCACGGCAGGCCCGAGCCGGTACACTTGCAATACATCATCCTAACGCAGCTTGCACGCGCCATCCATGTCAAAGCTTGACCCCGCCTTTCTCGCCCGCGCCACCTATAAATTCTGGCATGACGACCAGGTGCGCTTCAGCGACCTTGATGCGCTTGGCCACGCCAACAACCTTTCGATCGCCCAGTATTTCGAGAATATCCGCGTCAGCATGTTCATGAAGGCGATGCCGGAATGGCCGCATTGCAACGGCATTTTCGTGCTCGTGCACATCAGCGCCGATTATCTGAGCGAGCTGCATTATCCCGCGCTGGTGCAAACCGGGCTGAAGGTCACCGGCTTCGGCGCCAGTTCGATGAAGATGGCATCGGCCGTCTTCCGGGATGAAACGGTGGTCGCTGCCTGCGAAACCGTTTCCGTCTTCATCGATGAAACCACGCGCAAGCCGGTCACAATACCACAGGATATGCGCGGCAAAATCCTCGCCATCGCGGGCTGAAGATGACAAACGCGGTTTGCCGGCATTTTCCCGCCTGCGGCGGCTGCCGCCTGCAGGATATGGCGCCCGAAGCCTACCGTGCGCACAAGCTCGCGGGCGTGTGCGAACAGCTCGACCGCACCGGGCTTGCACATATTGCGCTTACGGGCCCGGAAAGCAGCCCGCCGCGCACAAGGCGGCGCGCGGCTTTTGCGCTGCGCCACACCTCTTCGGGCATCGTCGCCGGTTTCAACGGCTGGCGCAGCCATGACATTATCGATCTGCAGGAATGCCATATTCTGTGCCCCGCGCTGTTCGCGCTGCTCGAAAAACTGCGCGCGCATCTTGCCGCCTGGCTGCCCAAAGGTAAAACCTGCGATGCGCGCGCGACCTTGATCGGCGATGATATAGACCTCGTGCTCGTCGGCGGCCCGCCGCTTGAACTGGAACAGCGCCGGCAACTCGCGGCGCTGGCCGAAAAACTGGGCGTCGCGCGGCTCGGCTGGCGCAAGTGGGATCGCGGCCCGACCGAGCCGGTCGCGCAGCTGCGTCCGCTCATGGTCACTTTTCCGCACGGCAGCGTGCGTTTCCCGCCCGGCGGTTTTTTGCAAGCGACGGCGGAGGGCGAACGCGCGCTGGCCAATATCGCCGTCGCGGCAACGGCAAAAGACCGGAAAATCGTTGATCTTTTCTGCGGCATCGGCACCTTCGCGCTTTCGCTTGAACCGGAAAAACAAATCTATGCGGTGGATGGCGACGAAGCCGCGGTCGCGGTTTTGCGCGAAGCCGCGCGCGCCAATCTGAAGGCGGAGGCACGCAATCTTTCCGGCAACCCGCTCGATGTGCTTGAGCTGAAAGGCTATGACGCGGCAATTATCGATCCGCCGCGCGATGGCGCGCGGGCGCAAATACGGCAACTGGCGAAATCAGCCGTGCGGACCATCGTCAGCATAAGCTGCGATGCCGCCAGCTTCGCGCGCGATATGAAAATATTGCACGACGGCGGCTATCGTTGCGAAAGCGCGCATGTGGTTGACCAATTTTTGTGGTCAGCCCATATCGAATTGGCGGCCGTGGCCGAACGCGCAGGATAGCCGGCGCGCTACTTCTTTTCTTCGGCCTTTTCGCCTTCGGCGGCTTCACCTTCGGCGGGCTTGGCCTTTTCCGGATTGATGGTGATTCCGGCCTTTTTCAGCTCCGTGACGATGCCTTGCGCGTGCTTGTTGCCCGCTTCCGCGAGATGCAGGGTGCCGACCGCCAGCGCATCGAGCTGGCCTTGCACCTTCGCGCCGCGTTCGACGGAAACCTGCTGGCCGTCGTAAACCTTTTTCAACGCAGCGCGGTCGATCAAAATCTGCTGCATCTGAAAGCCAACAAGAATAAAAAGCGAAAGCGCGAGCGCGGCAACAAGCCACAGCAAACGATCAAGCGTTACCTCGGTCTTCATGGCTACTTTCCTTTCTTGGTATCGGGCGCGGGGGCGGCGGGCTGTTCATCCGCGAACTGAAGGCCCTGTTCCTTCAGGAACGCCCTGACCTGCGTGTCCTTTTCCTTCACGGCGGCATTGGCGAGCGCCTGCAGCAAGCTCTGATAGACCTGCGCGAAGGTGTTTGCGGCATTAATCTGCTGGCTGCGCTGGCTGATATCTGTCTGCAACGAACGGTTGCCGTTGACGAATATGACGTTGGCCAGAACCATCAGCAGCGTAAGTCCGCTGATGATTGCGGCGGCAAGAAACGTAACGCGGTTGTTCATGATCATGCTCCGGAAGGTCGATGGCCACCACAGGGCGACACATGGAAGAAACTAGCGGTATCATTTAACATCTTGATTCGCAACGCAATGGGCATTATTGGGACATATTCACACCCCATTATTGCCATCTTGGCGGGCTAACGTAGCATGTTTTATTATTGTCACTTCGTAGGTTAGGGCATGAGCTTGCCGCCATTCCGCATTGTTGCCTCCACCCTGTTCACAAGCCTCCTGCTCGCTGCCGTGCCATTCCTGCCACAGGCCCGCGCGCAAGAAGGCGTGGAGCCGGTCGATCAAACCACGGCGGCGTTCGCTGAAATCACCGGCATGTGGTTGACCGAAGGCGGCGAAGGCGGCGTGGAATTGTACCGCTGCGAGGAAAAACTGTGCGGCCGTTTTGTTTGGCTCGGACCCGACGATCCCGACCCGGCCAGCGATGAAGGCCGCGACAACCGCAACCCGGATCCGACCAAGCGCAAGCGCCCGCTTTGTGGTATGCAGTTCATGGGCGGGTTCGAATTTTCATCCTACGGCACTTTTGATAATGGCTGGATCTACAGCCCGCGCCACGGCAACAATTTCAGCGCGCGCATCGTTCCCGTCGATCACGACCACATCAAGCTACGCGGCTACTTCCTGATGCCCATGCTGGGGCAAGACCAAATCTGGACCCGCAAGAACGACATGCCGCGCTGCCGCACTTCCGAAGACGCTGCTCAACCACCGCCAGAAGAAGGTATATAAACCATGATGAAATTTCCTGCCGCCATGCTCGCCCTTGCTGTCTTCGCCGCGCCCGCTTTCGCGGCGCCACCGGATATCGCTGCGGTCGAAGGGTTGTGGCTCACGGGCAAAAAGGATGCGGGGGTCGAGCTCTACCGCTGCGAAAACCACCCGGAAGAATTATGCGGCCGCCTGCACTGGCTCGGCATCAAGGATCCGTCCCCGAATGAAGAAAAGGGCCAGGACATAAAAAATCCGGACAAGAAAAAGCGCGGCCAGCCTTTGTGCGGCATGCAATTTGTCGGCGGGTTCGAACCCGATGAAGACGGCAGCTTTTCCAGCGGCTGGCTCTACAATCCGCGTAACGGCTTTAAATACAGCGGCCGCATCACACCGCAGGGCAAGGATAAACTGCTGCTGCGCGGCTATATCATCATCTCCGCCATAGGCGAGGAAGAAGTCTGGACCCGCGAACCGCGCCTGCCGGAATGCCGGAAGAAATAGCGGCACAAGCCGGTTGACTCATCCAGCCGCAGCAACCATGATCCGCACGTCCGATCAACCCCATGGATGAGGGGGACGCATGCCGAACCTTCTGCCGCGTCAGGAACAATTTTTTGAACTTTTTCTCGAACAGGCGGGCCTGATAGTCGCCGCTGCCGAAAAACTGGCGCAAGGCGTGCAAGGCAAGCCGCCCGGGCTGGCCGTTACAGCCAGCGAGATAGCGGAGCTTGAAAGCGCGGGCGATGCTGCCGTGGCCGCCTTGAACGAAAGGCTGGGCAGCAGCTTTTTCACCCCGCTCGATCCCGAAGATATCCTTGCGCTCACCCATGCGCTCGATGACATCATCGATGGCATCGAGGATACTGCACACCGCCTCGCCGCCTATCATATTGACCCGGTGCCAAAGCCGGTGATCCGGTTGTGCGAGGTTGTAGAAAGCTGCGCCGGGCATTTGCACGCCGCATTGATCGCACTCAAAGGCAAGCAACCGACCGCAAACCACTGCGCCGGAATGTTCGCGCTCGATAAAACCGCGAAGGATATCAACCGCGGCGCGGTCGCGGAACTTCTGAACAGCGAGGGGAATCCGATGCTGGCCATGAAGCTGCGCGAGATATACGGTTTTCTCAATCGCACGATGGATGCGTGCGAAGCGGCGGCGGCCACGCTGCAGCATGTGCATGTGAAGAACGGCTAAAGGCATGGACGGCGCCCTCGTCCTGACCATCGCGATCGTCATCGTCGCGCTCGCGTTCGATTTCATCAACGGCTTTCACGATGCCGCCAACTCCATCGCCACCGTCGTCGCCACCCGCGTGCTTTCGCCGTTCAAGGCCGTGCTGTGGGCCGCCTGCTTCAATTTTGCCGCGCTGTTCGTGTTCGATACCGGGGTGGCGAAAACCGTCGGCAGCGGCATGGTCGATCTTAATTTCGTCACGCCCTATGTCATCCTCGCGGGGCTGCTCGGCGCCATCGCATGGGATCTGCTCACCTGGTGGTGGAAGCTGCCCAGCAGTTCGTCGCACGCGCTGATCGGCGGCTATGCCGGTTCGGCCATGGCCAACGCGGCGGCGGTGGGCGGTATCGGCCAGAGCCTCGATGTCATCATCGCCTCGGGCTGGACCAAAACGCTTATGTTCATCGTGCTGGCGCCCACCATCGGCATGTTGCTGGCGCACATACTTATGCTTGCCGTCGTCTGGCTGTTCCATCGTGTGGGCCGCCGTTTCGCAGGCAAGCTGTTCGGCAAACTGCAACTGCTTTCCTCGGCGCTGCTCAGCCTCAGCCACGGCGGCAACGATGCACAAAAAACCGCCGGCATTATCGCCGGCGCGCTATTCGCCTCCGGCTACATGACGGAATTTCATATCCCCTATTGGGTTCTGATCTGCGCCTACAGCGCCATCGCGCTCGGCACCGCCGCAGGCGGCTGGCGCATTGTTCACACCATGGGCACGCGGCTCACGCGGCTGCAGCCGCATAGCGGCTTCTGCGCCGAAACTGCGGCGGCGCTTTCGATCATGCTGGCGACCTCGCTGAAGCTGCCAATCTCGACCACCCACACCATCACGGGCGCGATTGTCGGCGTCGGCTCGATGCAGCGCGTAAAGGCGGTGCGCTGGGGCGTCGCGGTTAACATATTGTGGGCATGGATATTAACGATCCCGATGGCGGGCCTGATCGGCTGGCTTTCGATGTGGGCAATACATTTCTTCCTTTAGTGGCCCGTTTGCTGTATGAAAATGTGATGAAGAAAGCTTTCTCTATCGTCAATGAAAACACCCCGCCCGGCGCGCGCCCTTCGCGCACCGAGGCGATGGATGCCGTGAAAACGCTGATCGCGTGGGCGGGCGATGACCCCGCGCGCGAAGGTTTGCGCGATACCCCGCGCCGCGTCGTCGATGCCTATCTGGAATTTTTTGCGGGCTACGATATGGACCCGGATGAAATCCTTTCCCGCACCTTCGAAGAAGTGGGCGGCTATGACGGCATCGTGCTCGTCAAGGATATCGAGTTGCACTCGCACTGCGAACATCACATGGTGCCGTTCATCGGCCGGGCACATATCGGCTATTTGCCCGACAAGCGCGTCGTCGGCATCAGCAAGCTCGCGCGGCTGGTCGAGGTTTATGCAAGGCGGCTGCAAATCCAGGAAGCCATGACGGCGCAAATCGCCGACACCATCCAGCGCGTGCTGCAGCCGCGCGGCGTCGCCGTTGTGATCGAAGCTTCGCACCAGTGCATGACCACGCGCGGCGCCCGCAAGGCCGAAGCCAGCACGGTGACCAGCCACATGCGCGGCGCCTTCCGCCGCGACCCGCGCGCACGGGCCGAATTCATGGATTTGATAAGGCAGTAACCGAAGGGCTAGCCGCCTCTTTCGCCCGGCCTAGGTTCAGGCACCGATGCCTTGTTGATGGCCTCCGGCCTTACGGGGCCGGATGAGAAAACAAGGTAGCCGTGGCGATCAACCTCGCCCGTATGAACGAAACCGTTGCGCTCAGCGGCCTTGATCGAGGCATGGTTGTCGCTCTTGATGGTTGTAATAATATCGCCGTTAAAATCCTCCAGATATTTCATTCTGGCCTGATAAAATTTATCCACCAGCCCATGCCCCCTGTATTGCGGGGCAATTTCGGAACCCGCCAGAAGCGCGGTAACGCGGCCATCGTTGTCGACGGTAAAATCTATCGAACTCTGGCCGACCAGCTTGTCCCCGTCCCAAAGACCGAACATGACGAAGGGCGGAGATTGCCTGCCGATGGTTTGCTGAAAAAGGTCTTTCCAGGTTTGCTCGTCGTCCAGGTTCTTGCCTTGCAAAAAACCTTTGAACATATGGGGATCGTCAAGGCCTTTGTAAAAATCCCTATAGGCGCGCCAATCGTCAAATGTAATCGGCCGGACAGTTAGATGCGTATGTTTGCCTGAAGCGTGATTGCTCATAATCTTTTTTCATCTTAAAAATCTTCAAATATTCTAGAAATGCATGATTAAGGAAAAAATAATTTTCATGGTTAATGGCCGGTTAAAAAAACCGCGCCACACATATCGCGCATTTTTTGAAAGCAAAAGATCGTCTGCCTGAAATATTTCGCAGCCACATGCCGTGCGCCAACGTGTCGTGATGGAAAAATGGCGCACCCGAAGAGATTCGAACTCCTAACCCCCAGATTCGTAGTCTGGTGCTCTATCCAGTTGAGCTACGGGTGCTTGCGCTAGCGGGCGCCGGCAAGCCGGCCCCCCCGAGGCGGCGCACCATAGCCAAAAGCGGGGCCGGGCGTCAATCGAATAGCCCAAAAGCGTCACTATTTACCTGTTTTCCTTGCCTTGGCCGCTTCCGGCATTATAACCGCTGTCATGCCCGAAGCCCCGCCCCTGCTCTCCGTCGTCATCGCCGTGCATAACGAAGCCGGCAACGTCATGCCGCTGGCGGGCGAGGTGGCGCGCGCGCTCGAAGGCGCGCCGCAGATCGCGGAGCAATATGAAATCGTTTTCGTCGATGACGGCTGCACCGACAGCACCGCGCTGGAAATCCGCCACCTTATGACAGCCGATGCGCGCATACGCCTTGTAGTACACGAACACCGCACGGGCCTCAGCGCCGCCATTCGCAGCGGCGTGCGCCACGCAAGCGCGCCCTGGATCATGACCTGCGACGGTGACGGGCAGAACGACCCGGCCGATATGCCGCGCCTTGCCGCGCGCGCATGGGAAGGCGGACAGGATGCCGGCGTCATCGTTTGCGGCTGGCGCACGAACCGGCAGGATAGCTGGCGCAAACGCATGGCCAGCCGTTTCGCCAACGCGGTGCGGAAGGCTGTGTTGCACGATGGCTGCCCCGATACGGGTTGCAGACTGAAGCTGTTCCGGCGCGATACCTATCTTATGCTGCCGTTTTTCAACGGGCTGCACCGCTTCATGCCCGCCTTGTTCCGGCACTACGGGCATACGGTCATCAACATGCCGGTCAATGACCGGCCGCGGCGGCTTGGTGTTTCCAAATCCGATATCGTCGGGCGCGGGCTTAAGGGGCTCGCGGATCTGCTGGGCGTTTACTGGCTGCTACGGCGCACACCCAAAGCCCACAAGGCGACTGAAACGCACTAGCGTCCTCCCGCTTTGCCGGGCCCGCGCGATCATGCTAAACCTGAAACGCCTTACGAATCCCCCTATTACGGAGCACCGCTCTGCTAAGCAGCAGCCCAAAAAAACGCCCAGCGAAGCAACCCGCCGTAAAACGGAAAGCGGCGGGCAAAAGCCCTATGGTGCCGCTTCTGCGCCCGGCACTCCCGACCGCAACACAACTCAGCCCCTATCTGCGCCGCATCGATAAGGCCCGGTGGTACAGCAATTTCGGCGAGCTGCAGGGCGAACTTGAAACACGGCTCGCGCGCCATTTTAACGTTTTGCGCGAAAATATCGCGCTGTTCGCAAACGGCACGCTTGCGCTTACCTGCGCGCTGCAGGCCATGAACCGCGGCAGCGGCACATGCCTGATGCCGTCATGGACCTTCGCCGCAACGCCCGGCGCCGCCATCGCGGCCGGCATGAAAGTGCATTTCGCGGACGTGCACGCCGATACCTGGGCGCTTGATCCCGATACGACGGCGCAACGCACCGACCTGCACAAATTCTCCGCCATCGTCGCAGTGTCGCCGTTCGGCGCCGCGCTCGATCATGTGGCATGGGAAAAATTCACGGCCAAGACAGGCCTTCCGGTTTTAATCGACGGCGCGGCGGCCTTCGATAGCGTCGCGACCAAGAAAAACGCGGCCATCGGCAACACACCGGTTATGATCAGCCTGCACGCGACCAAATGCTTCGGCATCGGCGAAGGCGGGTTGCTGCTTTCCCGGAACCCCGAATTTATCGCGCGCGCACGGCAATGGGGCAATTTCGGTTTTCTCGGCGCGCCGGTGGCCGATCTTCCCGGCGGCAACGCCAAGCTTTCCGAATATGGCGCCGCGATCGGCCTTGCCGCGCTCGATAACTGGGGCTGGCGCCGCCGCCAGCTGGCGCAGGCGGCAGCGGCCTATGCCGGGAAAATCGCGAAGGTCCCGGGCATCAAAACCGCGCCCGGTTTCAACGATGGTTCGGTTTCCAATTCCTGCAACGTCCTGACCCCGATGCCGGCTCCCAAGCTGGCCGAACAGTTGGCGGCGGCCGGGATCAGCACCCGGCGCTGGTGGGGCGATGGATGCCATGCCCACCCCGCATACAAAAACCTAATGCGCGACCCCATGCCGGTAACCGACAAATTGGCCCGCCACACCATCGGGCTGCCCTTTTTCCACGATCTCGACCGCGCGGGCATGCAGCAAGTGGTTAACGCGTTAACCACTGCCCTCGAAAGCCAATAAACCTGATTTATCCTGCATTTTTGGCCCCGGCCCCTGCTTTATATTGACAAGGGCGCTTTATTTCGGCATTTAAGCGCCTCTTGCGGCCTTGGGCGCTTTGGCGGCCCTGTGCCCGCATAAACAATCAGACAATCCCGGTTGCCCAAAGGCTTTCCGGGGCTTGGGTGGATAAAATGTTCGCAGTGGTGAAGGCCGGCGGCAAGCAATTCAAAGTTGCCGAAGGCGATGTGATTGAAGTTGACAGCCAGCTCGATGGCGAAATCGGCAGCAAGCTTGAACTTGCCGACGTGCTGATGGTCTATGCCGACGGCAAAGCCAAGCTCGGCAGCCCCACCGTTGCGGGCGCCAAGGTGACGGCCGAGGTCGTGAGCCGTGGCCGCAGCCGCAAGGTTATCGTTTTCAAGAAGAAGCGTCGGCAGAACTACCGCCGCAAGAACACCCACCGTCAGGATCTGACCGTTATCCGCATCACCGGCATCGCTGCCTGATCGAACGGCCAAGCAGAGGATTAAACCATGGCACATAAGAAAGCAGGCGGCAGCTCATCCAACGGTCGCGATACCGCAGGCCGGCGCCTTGGCGTCAAATTGTTCGGCGGCCAGACGGCGCAGCCCGGCGCGATCATCATCCGCCAGCGCGGCACCAAGTTCCACCCCGGCACCAACGTTGGCATTGGCCGCGATCACACGATCTTCGCCAAGGTCGAAGGCCGCGTGAAGTTCCGCATTTCCTCCGGCGGGCGCACTTACGTGTCGGTTGAAACCAAGGCCGCTGCAGCCAAGTAACCTCCGGGCTGCTTTCCATCGTAACTTTTTTGTCTCGTTAAGCCGGCGGCATAACCGTCAACCGGCTGCCGGGCGCGCACGACTTCAATAGCGCCAGTAAATCTTCGCGCCTCAGCGCCACGCATCCCTGCGTGGGCGTAAAATCCGGCCGCGCGACATGCATGAAAATCGCGCTGCCTTTGCCCGGCACCACCGGGCTGTCGTTGTAGCCCAGAACAACCAGCACATCGTAAATTTCATCCTCGCGCCAAAGCTTTTCATGGCTTGCGGTGAAGGGCAGCTTCACGGGGCCGTTGTATTGCGCATGGTCCGGCGCGTCGCACCAGCCGTCGTCATGCGCGATAGCGCGCAAAGGCAAAGCCGTTTCCGGTTTTGGTAAACGGTCCGCGCGGTACAATACTTCGCGCAGCAAAAACGTTCCCGTCGGCGTTCCGCCGTCGCCTTCGCATTTCTTATCCACAATGCCGGCCGGGCCCAAGGCGCAAGGAAATTCGGCGCTGCCGCATTTCAGCGTACCGGTGGTGACGCCCCTGCCTTGTGCTGCTACAACTATATCCATGAAGTGATTCTTACATCCTGTTTCACCGGAACTATTTTTGCGCAGCCAGGCTGTCTTTGCAATGTCTGCTGCAACCAAAGAGCAACCAGGTCATGCCTACAACATCTCTTAGCGGCGTTTACGCACTTGGCAATTTCGATGGCCTGCATCGCGGGCATCAGGCCGTGCTGCGCACGGCGATCGAAAAGGCGCGCGCGCTGAACACCTTCCCCGCCGGCATGACGTTCGAACCGCACCCCCGCCGCCTGTTCAAACCCGAACAGCCGCATTTCCGCCTCACGCCCGCTTCGGTCAAACACAATCTTTTGCTCAATTACGGCATGCAGCAGGTTCATGTCATTCCCTTCACGCCCGATTTTGCGGCACGTACAGCCGAACAGTTCGCGCGCGAAACCCTGTTCGAAGAATACCGCGTGCGGCATATCGTTACCGGTTCCGATTTCGTTTTCGGCAAGGATCGCGGCGGCAACGCAGCGCTGCTGCGCTCGTGGCTCGAACCGTTCGGGATAGGCGTCACGGCGGTTGAACCCGTGCTCGATCCCGGCGGCGAACGCTACGCCGCCACCCGCATACGCGAATGTTTGCAGCAAGGCGATGCGCGCGCGGCTGCCGCCATGCTCGGCCGCGCATGGTCGATCATGGGCGAAGTCGTACATCATGACGGGCGCGGCGGCAGCATGGGCTTTCCCACCGCCAACATATCGCTCGGCGATTACCTGCGCCCGAAACGCGGCGTCTATGCCGTGATGGCCTGCAAGGAAGACTGCACCTATCGCTTTCCCGGCGTTGCCAACATCGGCGTGCGCCCGACAGTGGACGGCACGACCGAATTGCTGGAATTCCACCTGTTCGATTTTTCCGACGATTTATACGGCCAGACCTGGTGGGTTGAGCTGATCGATTTCCTGCGCCCGGAGGAGAAGTTCCCCTCCCTCGCCGCATTAAAGGCCCAGATTTCAAAGGATTGCGGCACCGCACGGCAAGCCCTGCAGCAGCCGCTGAGGCTGGCCTGATAGCTTTGATTTTCGCGGCGGATTGTGGTCTAAACAGGCCCCATGACCAACCGCGATTACAAAGACACCGTCTTCCTTCCCAAGACCGGCTTCCCCATGCGCGGAGCGCTGGCACAGAAGGAGCCTGAACTGCTCGGCCGCTGGCGGCAAATGGGCCTGTACCAGAAAATCCGCACGCAAGCCAAGACGCAGGGCGGCGAGAAATTTTTGCTGCACGACGGGCCGCCCTACGCCAACGGCAACATCCATATCGGCCACGCACTCAACAAAATCCTGAAGGACATCGTCAATCGCACCGCGCAAATGACGGGCAAGGATACCGCCTACGTTCCCGGGTGGGATTGCCACGGCCTGCCGATTGAATGGAAGATCGAGGAACAATACCGCGCCAAGGGCAAAGACAAGGACCAGGTGCCGGTGCTGCAGTTCCGCGCCGAATGCCGCAACTTCGCTCAACACTGGATGAATGTGCAGAGCGAGGAATTCCAGCGGCTCGGCGTGCTCGGCGATTGGGAAAATCCCTACAGCACCATGACGCGCGCCGCCGAAGCGCAGATCGTGCGCGAGATCCACAAATTCCTTCTGAACGGCTTGCTCTATAAGGGCGCGCGGCCGGTGCTTTGGTCGGTGGTCGAAAAGACCGCGCTGGCGGAAGCCGAAGTGGAATACCACGATCACAAATCGACCACGATCTTCGTGAAGTTTCCGGTCGCGAAGGCCGCGAACGCCAAACTGAAAGATGCGAGCATCGTTATCTGGACCACCACGCCATGGACCATACCCGGCAACCGCGCCATTGCCTTCGGTGATTTCGAATACGAGATGTTTCACGTGAAACATGTGGCCGAAGGTGCGGGCGCAAAAGCGGGCGACGTGCTTGTGGCGGCAAAGGAATTGCGCGCCAAATTCTGCGCGGCCGCCGGTATCGAGGAAGCGGAAACGCTTGCCGCGCTGCAAGCCTCGGACCTTGCAGGCACCGTATGCGCACACCCTTTCCGCGGCAACCCGCAGGCCGGCGGTTATTACGATTTCGATGTGCCGTTGCTGGCGGGCGATTTCGTTACCACCGAACAGGGCACCGGCTTCGTGCATATCGCGCCCGGCCATGGCGAGGACGATTTCAACCTCGGCCGCGCCAACAATATCGAGGTGCCGGACATGCTGGCGGACGATGGCAGCTACCGCCCCTGGGTCGGGCTGTTCGCGGGCAAGCTGGTCTATAAGCAGGACGGCAAGGTAGGCGACGCCAACGGCGGCGTGATCAAGGCGCTGGCGGAAGCCGGGTGCCTTATGGGCAAGGCCAACATTACGCACGCCTACCCGCATTCGTGGCGTTCGAAAGCGCCGCTGATCTTCCGCACCACGCCGCAATGGTTTATCGCGATGGACAAGGCGCCGAAGGGCCAAAAGGAAACCTTGCGCGAAACGGCGATGCGCGCGATCGGGGAAACCCGCTGGGTCCCCGGCGTGGGCGAAAACCGGATCCGCGGCATGATCGAAAGCCGCCCGGACTGGTGCATCAGCCGCCAGCGCGCATGGGGCGTGCCGATCGCGCTGTTCACCAGCAAGCAAAGCGGCGAGGTGTTGCAGGATAAAGACGTGCTCGAACGCATTGCGCAGGCCTTCGCCAAGGATGGCGCGGACGCATGGTACAGCCATGACGCGCAGGAATTCCTTGGCGATAAATACAAGGCGGCGGATTACGAACAGGTGTTCGATATCGTCGATGTGTGGTTCGAATCCGGATCGACCCACACTTTCGTACTTGATCGCATGAACGGCGCCGGCGTTTGGCCCGATCTCGACTGGCCCGCGACGCTGTATCTGGAAGGATCGGACCAGCATCGCGGCTGGTTCCATTCATCGCTGCTCGAATCCTGCGGCACGCGCGGGCGCGCGCCTTACGAAGGCGTGCTGACGCACGGCTTCACGCTCGATGAACAGGGCCGCAAGATGTCAAAATCGCTCGGCAACGTGATCGCCCCGCAAACCATCACCGACCAGATGGGCGCGGATATTTTACGTCTTTGGGTCGCGTCTTCCGATTACACGCAGGATCTGCGCATCGGGCCCGAGATATTGAAGCAGACGGGCGAGCTTTACCGCCGCATGCGCAACACGTTGCGCTATCTTTTGGGCGCGCTGGACGGAATAAGCGCCGCCGAGCGCGTGCCGCACACGGAAATGCCGGAGCTTGAGCGCTGGGTGCTGCACCGGTTGGTGGAGGTCGATGCGACCATCCGCAAGGCGATCACCGATCTCGATTTCACGCGCATGCTGACCGAACTGCACAATTTCTGCGCCACCGATCTTTCCGCCTTCTATTTCGACGTGCGCAAGGACAGCTTGTATTGCGACAGCTTCGACCATCTGCACCGCCGCGCCGGGCGCACGGTGATGGAGCAGCTTTTCGATTGCCTGGTCGCGTGGCTCGCGCCGCTTGCCTGCTTCACGGCCGAAGAAGCATGGTTGCAGCGCCATGAAGGCAGCGAAGGCAGTGTGCATTTACAGCAGTTCCCCGTGATCCCCGCCGCATGGCGCGACGACGCGCTGGCGAAAAAGTGGGAAACCGTGCGCGCCGCACGCCGCGTGGTGACGGGCGCGATGGAACTGGCGCGCAACGAGCGCAAGATCGGATCCAGCTTGCAGGCGCACCCGACCGTCTATGTCGATGCGGCAACCGCAGGGATTTTGAAATCCATGTACTTCACGACGCTTTGCATCGCTTCAGACCTGACCATCAGCACGGACAAGCCGCCGGAAGGCGCCTTTACACTGGAAGATGTGCCGGGCGCCGCGACCGTGATCGGCATGGCGCAGGGCGGCAAGTGCGAACGGTGCTGGCGCGTTTTGCCGGAAGTGGGGAGCCATGCCGGCGCACCGACACTTTGCACACGATGCAACGACACCGTCGCCAAGCTCGATCAGCAGGCGGCGTGATGCGCGCGCGCCCGGCCCGGCCCCGCCTTTTTACGCATGCGCTTCTGCTGGCGTTCGTTATTCTTTCAAGCGACCTCGCAACCAAATGGTACGTAGAACATCTGTTGGCAGAGACCGGGCCGATGATCGAGATCGCGCCGTTCTTCAACCTCGTGCTGAACTGGAACCGTGGCGTCAGCTTCGGGCTTTTGTATAACCACCACGACATGATGCCGGCGGCGCTGACCGCCGTGGCGGGCTTGATCACATGCGCGCTGTTGGCATGGCTGTGGCGCGCGGAGCAGCGATTGCTCGCCTTCGGGCTCGGGCTTACGGTCGGCGGCGCGCTTGGAAACATCGCGGACCGGGTACGCTTCGGCGCGGTGCGCGATTTCCTTGATTTTCATGCTTTTGGCTGGCACTGGCCGGCCTTCAACGTGGCTGACAGCGCCGTTGTGATAGGCGTATGCCTGATTTTGCTGGACGGTCTGGCCAGAAGGCCGGACAATCGCTAGAATCGCCTTTAACCGCAATCTTTGCCCGGCCTATCGCCAGCACAAGATTGCCTTAATTTCATGGCATGAGCAGGTAAATGATGACACGTTTGCTTCTTCTTTCCGTCCTTCTTGCCCCGCTGGCGCTGACCGGTTGCGGCGGCGCGCGCGAAGCGCTCGGGCTCGGCCGCGTACAGCCGGATGAATTTGCGGTGGTCGATCGGCCGCCGCTCGCGATCCCGCCCGATTTCACACTCAAGCCCCCCTCCCCCGGAACGCCGCGCCCGCAGGAAATTGACATGACGCGCCGCGCCGAGCAGGTCGTGTTCAACAGCGACACCGCCGGCGGCAAGGGCGAGCCGGGCAGCGCCGAGCAGGCGCTTTTGCAACAAGCGGGTGCCGACAAGGTCGAACCCGATATCAGGAAAACCATAGACCGCGAGGCGCAAGACCTTGTTGTCAGCAACCGCCGCTACATCGATTATCTGTTGTGGTGGCGCAAGGATCAGGAATCGCCCGCCGCCGTCGTTGACGCGCCCGCCGAACTTGAACGGCTGAAGGACAACAAGAACGAAGGCAAGGACGCGGTTGAAGGCGCGACGCCGATGATCGAGCGCAGCAAATCGGGCTTTCTGGGCCTGTGATGACACCCGCCCTTCGCTGCGCCGCGACGCTGCTGTTGCTTGCGCTGCTGCCGGGCGCCGCGCACGCCAAGGTTTTCTCCCCCGCTACATTCACGCTTAAGAACGGGCTGCAGGTCGTGGTCGTCAGCAACCGCCGCGCGCCCATCGTCAGCCAGATGTTGTGGTACAAGGCCGGCGCAGCCGACGAACCGGCCGGCAAATCGGGTATTGCGCACTATCTGGAACATCTGATGTTCAAGGGCACGCTTGCCGTCGGTCCGGGCGAGTTCAGCAAGCGCATCGCCGCCGAAGGCGGCGAGGACAACGCCTTCACATCGTGGGATTACACCGCCTATTACCAGGCCGTCGCCGCCGACCGCTTGCAGCTTGTGATGCAAATGGAAGCCGACCGCATGGCCAACCTTTTGCTGCGCGAACAGGAAGCGAAGCCCGAGCTTGAAGTTGTGCTGGCGGAACGCGGCCAGCGCACCGAAAACGACCCGGATGGCAGGTTTTCCGAAGCCATGGTTTCAGCGATCTTCACGCACCACCCCTATGGCACGCCGGTAATCGGCTGGCGCAAGGAAATCGAAAAGCTGAATGCCGAGGATGCGCGCACCTTTTACCGCACCTGGTACACGCCGGGCAACGCCGTGCTGATCATCAGCGGCGATGTGACGGCGGACAAGGTGCGACGACTGGCGGAAGAAACATACGGCCAGATCCCCGCGCGCGCGGTGCCCGCGCGCGCGCGGCTTGCGGAACCCAAAATAGACGCCGAAAAGCGCGTGATTTTGCGTGACTCCGAGGTTTTGCAGCCAACGGTGCAACGCGTTTATACCGCGCCTTCGTGGCACGACAGCAAGGAAGATTCGATCGCGCTTGAAGTGCTTGAAAACATCCTTGCCGACGGCGAGGTCGGCAGGTTTTACAAAAACCTTGTCGTCAATCTGAAGCTGGCAGCCGGGGTGGATGCCCGCTATCAGGGCAGCATGGTCGATCACGGCACCTTCACGATCGCGGCCACGCCGCAGGGCGAAACGCCGCCGGAAAAGCTCGAGCAGGCGTTGAATGCCGAGATCAAGGCGCTGACCGACAACGGCGTGAGCGACGCCGAGGTGGCGGATGCGAAATTGCGGCTGCAGCGCAGCGCGATGTTCGCGCGCGACAGCCTGACCGCGCCGGGCTACAGCTTCGGGATCGCGCTTACGACCGGGCGCACGGTTGAAGACGTTGAAAACTGGCCCGCCATGATCGGCGCCGTAACGGCCGCGCAGGTAAACAAGAGCTTGCGCGCGCTGTTCGCGCAAACCGGCTTCACGACCGGCTTCCTGCTGCCAGACCCCAACGCAAAACACGAAACGGCCGCCGCCAGCGGCGTTTCAATGCCCGCGCAAGGAGCCATTCGATGAAGCGCGCCGCCTTCATACCACTTCTGGCGCTGATGCTGCTTTGCATTTTGCCTGCGCCCGCGCGTGCGCTTGATATCAAGGAAGTCACGAGCCCGGCGGGGCTGAAGGCCTGGCTGGTGGAAGATCACAGCGTGCCCGTTGTATCGCTGCAATTTTCGTTCCGCGGCGGGGTCGAGCAGGATACGGAAGACAAGCAAGGCCTTAGCGTGCTGGCCGCCAACCTGCTTGAACAGGGCGCAGGCAAGCTGGATAGCGAAGCGTTCCAAAAAGCGCTGGCGGACGATGCAATCAGCTTCGGCATTTCCGCTTCGCGCGATACGATCGGCGGCGGCATCAAGGCGTTGACCGACAAATTCGCGCGTGCATCGGAACTCGCGCGCATGGCGCTGGCGCAGCCGCGTTTCGACGAAGCCGCGATCGAGCGCACGCGCAAGCAGCAAATCGCCGGTATCAGGCAGCAACTGGGCGACCCGGAATGGCAGGCGCGGCGCACGCTGTTCGCGCAGCTTTTCCCCGGCCACCCCTATGCCATGCGCTCGCAGGGCAGTGAAAAGACGCTCTCCGCGATCACACCCGAAGATTTGCGCGCATTTGCGAGCACGCGCATGGCGCGCGATAATTTGCTGATCGCCGCCACCGGCGATATTACGCCCGAAAAACTTGGCGCGGCGATCGACGCCATTTTCGGCAAGCTGCCGGACCATGCGGCGCTGGCGGCGATACCGGCCACCGAGCCGAAGCTGGACGGCACGCTGACACTGCTTGAGCGCAAGGGCGCGCAAAGCATTATTCTGTTCGCCGCGCCCGGCATCGCCCGCGACGACCCGGATTGGTACGCCGCGAGCATTTTGAACTATGTGCTGGGCGGCGGCGGGTTCGAATCGCGCCTGATGACCGAAGTGCGTGAAAAGCGCGGGCTGACATACGGTATCGGCACCGGTCTGGCGCCCATGGATCATGCGGCCGTGCTGCTTGGACAGGCGCAGGCCGATACCGCCAAGGCGGCCGAAGCGCTGGCGGTGACGCGCGCCGAATGGGAAAAAGCCTACAAGGGCGGTATCACGGCGGACGAGCTGAAGAAGGCGCAAAGCTACATCACCGGTTCGCTGCCGCTGGCTTTTTCATCGACCAGTGCGATCGCCGGCGTTCTGCTTGGCGTACAACAGGACAAGCTGGGGATCGATTACCTCGATCGCCGCGCGGGGTTGGTCAACGCCGTGACCTTGAACGACATCAAGCGGGTGGCTGCCCGCCTGCTCGACCCCGCCAAGCTTACGCTGGTGGTGGTTGGCGAAAGCGGTGCTATAAAGGCCGACAAGACCGCGCCGATGGCAAAGGAATAACCCGGGAAGCACAGGAAAAGATGGCCTCCGCCCTTACACAATCCGCCGCATGGAAGGCGTTGCAGCAGGAACGGCAGCGCATGGCCGCTTTCAAGCTGAAGCAGGCCTTCGCGGGCGACCCCGGACGCTATGACCGCATGCGGCTCGCGGCGGCGGGCCTGACGCTCGATTTTTCCAAAAACCTTGTCGAAGACGGCACCATGTTGTTACTCCATGATCTTGCGGAACAACAGCGGATGATTACGCACCGCGCCGCCATGTTCGCAGGCGAAAAGATCAACAATACCGAAGGCCGCGCGGCATTGCATATCGCGCTGCGCAACATCAGCAACCGCGCGGTCACGCAGGACGGGCATGACATCATGCCCGAAATACGTGCCTGCTGGAAACGCATGGAAGAATTCAGCGAAGCTGTGCGCGGCGGCAAATGGCTGGGCGCGACCGGCGAGCCGATCACCGATATCGTCAACATTGGTATTGGCGGTTCCGATCTCGGCCCCCGGCTGGTGATCGACGCGCTGCAGGAACCGGGCGCGGCCCCGCACCTGCATTTCGTCGCCAATGTCGATCCGCTTGAATTGCAGCGGGTGTTCGCAAACTGCAACCCCGCGACCACGCTTTTTGTCGTCACATCCAAAACCTTCACGACACAGGAAACCATCGCCAACGCCGCATCGGCCCGCGCATGGCTGCAACGCAAGATCAGCGGCAACCCCAAGGCGGTGCGGCAGCATATGGTTGCGGTCACCGCAAACCGGCAGGCAGCCGGGGTTTTCGGGATCGAGAGCGACAATGTGTTCGATTTCTGGGAGTGGGTCGGCGGACGTTACAGCCTTTGGTCGGCTGTCGGGCTTTCGATCGCGCTGGCGCTTGGTTTCGGAAAATTCCGCGCGCTGCTGGCTGGCGCGCACGCGATGGACGAACATTTCCGCACCGCACCGCTGACGCAGAACATGCCCGTGATCCTCGCGCTGCTCGGTGTCTGGTATCGCAATTTCCACGATACCTCGGCGCTGGCAGTTTTGCCTTACGCGCAGGCGCTGAACCTTTTGCCCGCATGGCTGCAGCAGCTGGAGATGGAGAGCAACGGCAAATCCGTCAGCCGCGACGGCAAGGAAATTGATTACCAGACTGCGCCGGTAATCTTCGGCGCCGCCGGCACCACAGGCCAGCACAGTTTTTACCAATTGCTGCATCAGGGCACGGCGATGATCCCCGTGCATTTCATCGGCGTTGCCGAAGATGCCCACGGTATGCCCGCGCACCACAAGGCCTTGCTCGCGAACCTCGTGGCGCAGGGTGAAGCCTTGTTGACCGGGCGCATCACGGCGGGTTCACCGCACCGCGCCATCCCCGGCAACCGCCCGAGCAGCCTGATCATGCTCGAACGGCTGGATGCCGAAAAACTTGGCGCGCTGCTGGCGCTCTATGAGCACAAGGTGTTCGTGGAAGGCATGATCTGGGATATCAACCCATTCGACCAATGGGGTGTGGAGCTTGGCAAGCAACTGGCCGGGCCGGTGCTGGACGCGCTGAAGGGCCACCCGGGCGGCGGGCAGCATGATGCATCCACGCAGGGTTTGATTGATTATTTACGTGGCCGGATTAACCGCAGCTAGCGGCCAGATTTCGCTGTATGCCGCATTCATAGCCTGTTAAGGTTTGACCGTGCAAAATTGCAAGTCTGCCCGCAAAACAGCAGCCATCCGCCATGACCGAATCGCGCCAGCTCACGCGTATTGACCAAGAAGGGCTCAACGCCATCATCCGCAAGCATGCGATGTTCCGCAATGCCAAGGTCGGCGGCGCGCGCGCCGTGCTCGCCAACCACGATCTTTCGCTGCTTTCCTTTCGCGGACACGATATGTCGCACGCGGACTTCACCGGCTCGGTGCTCTATCACGTCGATTTCACGGAAGTGAAGGCGGATTATTGCTGCTTCTTCGCGTGCGACCTGCGCGACGCCAACTTCACCAAGGCCAGCCTCGTGCGCGCCGACATGCGCGGCACCTGCCTGCGCGGCGCGGTTCTGATCGGTGCCGATCTTACCGGCGTGGATTTGCGCGAAGGGTCTATCGTTACGCGCGACCGCGAAGGCAATGTCAGCACCATGAGCGGCGGCGGCATCGTCAACAACGCCGACGGCGGCAGCGCCGACATGCGCGGCGCCAACCTGACCGGCGCGAAGCTTTCCGGCGCGATCGCCATGAACACGAACTTCGAAGACGCGATGATGCGCCATTGCACGATCGTGCGCGGCAACCTGCGCAACTGCAACC
This sequence comes from Alphaproteobacteria bacterium, assembly GCA_016124955.1. Classification (NCBI taxonomy): domain Bacteria; kingdom Pseudomonadati; phylum Pseudomonadota; class Alphaproteobacteria; species Alphaproteobacteria bacterium. The sequence continues at coordinate 27,258 of WGMR01000006.1, forward strand.
TTTCGGGCGCCAACCTCGAAAAGGCAGATCTGAGCATGTGCGACATGCGCGACGCCAACCTGAAGGATTCCGTGCTCTGCGGCGCCACGCTTGGCGCAGCCGATCTTACCGGCGCGAACATGGCCGAAGCGCTGACCGACGCGCCGATCGGCCCGACGGTCGAAAACCTTCCGCTGCCGTTCGAAGAATTGCTGCGCCAGCACACCGATTGGGTCGGCAGCGGCGGCGCGACCGGCACCCGCATGGATGTGAGCAAATACGATTTGCGCAGCGCACCGCCGCTGAAACGGTCATGCCTGACCATGATGCGCGCGGTCGGCGTTATGTTGTACGGACAGGATCTTTCCGGCGCACAAATGCAGGCCGCCGACATGCGCGAAGCCGACATGCGCCAAACCAACCTGCTGGAAGCCGACATGCGCGGCACCAATTTCGAGAAAGCGCGGCTGCACGGCGCGGCGATGCGCGGCGCACGGCTGGAGCCGCTTGTTCTGAGCGACGGCAAATCGATGAAGACCGATATGAAGAAGGCAACCTTGCGCTATGCCGATCTTTCCGACAGCGATCTGCGCGAGGTTGATTTCACCGGCGCTGATCTTACTTATGCCAATTTCCGCGGCTGCGACATGCGCGGCGCGATCTTCAAGGACGCCGATACCAAGGGCGCGCTGTTCGATAACGCCGCCGACGTGGCCCGGTAAATACTTACAAATAAAGGACATTTTTAGCGCTCCCGGCCTTGGATTCCCGGTATGGCTGGGGCATTCTGGCGGCATGACGATACGCCGCCTGCCCGAAACGCTTGTGAACCAGATCGCCGCCGGCGAAGTGATCGAACGCCCCGCCGCCGCCGTGAAGGAATTGGTTGAAAACGCGCTTGATGCCGGGGCGCGCGCCATCGATATCACGCTGCGCGACGGCGGGCAGGCCCTGATCGCGATCAGCGACGACGGTTGCGGCATGAACGCAAACGAATTACCGCTCGCGATCGAACGGCACGCGACGTCAAAGCTACAAGGCGACGACTTGTTCAACATCGGCACGCTTGGTTTCCGGGGCGAAGCATTGCCATCCATCGGCGCGGTCGCGCGGCTCGCGATCACCAGCCGCGCCGCGGGCGCGCGCGAAGGTTTCGGCATCGCGGTCGAGGGCGGCGCCGTGGGCGCTGTCAAACCGGCGGCGATCCAGAAGGGCACGCGCATCGAGGTGCGCGATCTGTTTTTCGCCACGCCCGCGCGGCTGAAATTCATGAAGACCGTGCGCGGCGAAGGCGATGCCGTGCGCGAAGCGGTTGACCGGCTCGCGCTGGCACACCCGGATGTGGCTTTTACGTTAAACGAGGAAGGCCGCCGCCCCGTGCGCTATGAAGCAGCACCCGGCCTTTTGCCCGATGCGCGGCGGGCGCGCTTCGCCGCCGTATTGGGGGATGATTTTGCCGCCAACGCCGTGCCGCTTGCGTATGACCGCGAAGGCTTGCGGCTGGAGGGGTTGATCGGCCTGCCGACGCTGAACCGCCCGACGCCGCGCGACCAGTATCTTTTCGTCAACAACCGGCCGGTACGCGATAAATTGCTGCTTTCCGCCGTGCGCGCGGGCTACGGCGATTTATTGCCGCGTGGCCGCTCGCCCATGCTCGCGCTGTTCGTCACGCTGCCCGCGCGGGACGTTGATGTAAACGTTCACCCGGCCAAGGCCGAAGTGCGCTTCCGTGATGCCGCAAAGATACGCGCCATGGTGGTTTCCGCGTTGCGTCGCGCGCTGCACGATTATGCGCAAACGACCGCCAATACGCTCGCGCCCGCCGCGTTTGAAGCCATGCGCGCGCCGCAAGCGGTTGGCTATGGCGGGCACGGTTTTGCCGAAAGCCAGCAGCACGGCTTTGCCCCGCCAGGCGGCGGGAACGGCTTTGCACAAACGCTTTCGCTGGTGCGGGGCGATGCGCCGCAAGCGCGGGTGGAAGAAACCGGCGGGGATGAAGACACGCAGCGGCACAGGCTGGGCGCGGCGCGCGCGCAGGTGCATGCCACCTATATCATCGCGCAGACGCAAAACGGGCTCGTGATCGTCGATCAGCATGCGGCGCATGAACGCATTGTGTACGAACGCATGAAGGCCGCGCTGGATACCGGCGGAGTCGCGCGGCAGGCGCTTTTGATCCCCGAACCCGTCGAGCTGGGCGAAGCGCTGGCGGCGCAGCTTGTTGCGCGCGCGCAGGAGCTTGCCGAGCTGGGGCTCGTGATCGAAGCGTTCGGGCCCGGCACCGTGCTGGTGCGCGAAGCGCCCGCGCTGCTCGGCGCGGGAGACGTGCGCGGCCTTGTGCGCGACCTTGCCGAGGAAATCGCCGAATATGGCGCGGCACACAGCCTGCGCGAGAAGCTCGAGCATATTTGCGCGACCATGGCCTGTTATGGCTCCGTCCGCGCCGGGCGGCAGTTGAACGGCGACGAGATGAATGCGCTGCTGCGCCAAATGGAAGCGGTGCCCAACAGCGGGCAATGCAACCACGGGCGGCCCACTTATGTGGAACTAAAGCTGGCGGACCTGGAAAAATTGTTCGAGCGACGCTGACCGTTAAACCGCGCGCAGGAAATGCACCGCCGTATCGCCATAGCGACGGCCGAGCAGCGTTTCACACCCGTCCACCGCCAACGCCTCGTTCGCCGCGGCTTCCGCCACAACAAGCGCGCCCGGCGCCACCCAGCCCGCGGCGCGCAGGGCGGCGAAGGAAAGCGGCACGAGATCTTGCCGGTAGGGCGGATCGAGGAACAAAAGGCTGCACGGCTTTTCGGCACGCGGCGGACGCAGCGCATCGGCCCGTTGCACCGTGCATTGTTCTTGCAGCCCAAGCTTGGCGGTATTTTGTTGCAGCGTTTTCAGCGCGGGCACGGATTTTTCAAACAGCCAGGCATGCGCCGCACCGCGCGAAAGCGCTTCGAGCGCCAGCGCGCCGGAGCCCGCGAAAGCATCGCAAACCAGCGCGCCATCAAGATCAGCCCAGTCATTATGGGCGATGACGTTAAAAACCGCTTCACGCACGCGGTCCGCCGTGGGGCGGGTTTCCGGCCCCGGCGGGGCTGCTATCACGCGGCGCGCAAGGCTGCCGCCGACGATACGCATTACCGGCCCTTATCCTTGAAAAAGTTCGCGAGCTGTTCTTTCAGCACCCGGCGCGGCACTTCTTCCACTTCGCCGCGCGGCAATTTGGCAAGCTGGAACGGGCCGAAGGATGTGCGGATCAACCGCGTGACCTTGAGGCCGAGATATTCCATCACCTTGCGAACCTCGCGGTTCTTGCCTTCGGTAATACTAACGGAAATCCACGAGTTCGCGCCGTCGGCAATTTTATCTTCCAGCTCCGCGCGGATCGGCCCGTAGCGCATACCGGCGATGCGAACGCCCTTGCCCAGCAGCCTGAGCCGCTTTTCATCGACCCGGCCGAACACGCGCACGCGATAATGGCGCAGCCACGCGTTTTGCGGCAATTCAAGGTGGCGCGCCAGCTCGCCATCGTTCGTGAGCAGCAAAAGCCCTTCGGTCGTGAGATCGAGCCGCCCGACGCTGACGACGCGCGGCAGCCCATGGGGCAGTTTATCGAACACCGTCGGCCGGCCCTTGGGATCGCGCGAGGTGGTAACGAGCCCGGCGGGCTTGTGATAGCGCCAGACGCGCGTAACTTCCGGATCCCCCACCGCATTGCCATCGACCGTGACCTTGTTTTGCGCCGTAATGTTTTGCGCCGGGCTTTTGAGCGCAATGCCGTCAACCGCGACCCGGCCCGCGAGGATCAGCTTTTCCGCATCGCGCCGCGAACACACGCCCGCGCGCGCCAGGAACTTGGCGACGCGTTCGCCTTCAAACTTCTTTTCCGCCGGTTCTTTCGCCACGTGTTTCTTTGCCCCGTTTTTCATGCTAGGCAGCATAATGAATAAGACGAACGAGGTCGAGCGAACCCTTATGACCGGTTTCATGCAACGGGCGCTGGCGCTGGCCGGGGCTGCCGCAGCGGCGGGGGAAGTGCCTGTGGGCGCCGTTCTGGTGGATGCGGACGGCCATGTTCTGGCCGAGGCCGCCAACGGCACCGAAGCGGGCAACGACCCCACGGCGCACGCAGAAATGCTTGTTTTGCGGGCGGGCGGGGCCAAACTGGGCAGCCCGCGGCTTACGGCGTGCGACCTTTACGTGACGCTTGAGCCATGCGCCATGTGCGCTGCCGCCATATCGTTCGCGCGCATACGCAGGCTTTATTACGGCGCGTACGACCCGAAGGGCGGCGCAGTCGATCACGGGCCGAAATTCTTCGCCCAGCCCACTTGCCACCACGCGCCCGAAGTTTATGGCGGCGTGGAAGAACAGAAGGCCGCAGAATTGCTGAAGGGATTTTTCAAGGAAAGGCGTTAGGCCGCTTTTCCGACCGCGCGCCAGCCGATATCGCGGCGGCAAAAACCTTCCGGCCACTGCACCCTGTCCACCGCTTCATAGGCGCGCGCCTGCGCGGCGCGTATATCGGGCCCCGTGGCGGTAACGCCAAGCACGCGCCCGCCCGTGGCCACGACCGCGCCCGCATCGTTGCGCGCCGTGCCCGCATGGAACACCACCGTGCCCGGCACCCGCCCGGCGTTTTCAAGCCCGCCGATCACCGTGTTTTTGCGGTATTTCCCGGGATAGCCTTCGGCCGCCATCACGACGCAAAGCGCCGCATGATCGTGCCATTCGAGTTTCACACTGCCCAATTTGCCGGTCGCGGCCGCGAACAGAACCTGCAGCAAATCGCTTTTGAGGCGCGGCAGCATCGCCTGCGTTTCCGGATCGCCGAAGCGCACGTTGTATTCAAGCAATTTCGGCCCGCTTTTCGTAAGCATGAGCCCGGCGAACAACACTCCGCAATATGGCCGCCCCGCCGCCGCCATGGCGCGCATGGTAGGCATGATCATTTCCGCCATCACGCGTTCCTGCAGCGCCCGCGTCATGGCGGGCGCGGGCGAATAGGCGCCCATGCCGCCGGTGTTGGGGCCTTTATCGCCATCGAACACCGCCTTATGATCCTGCGCGGACGCGAAAGGCACGGCGTTTTCACCATCACACAAGGCAAAGAAGCTTACTTCTTCCCCTTCCATAAATTCTTCGATCACCAGCTCGCCGCCCGCATCGCCGAAGACCTTGTCTTCCATCGCGTCCGTCACCGCCTGCAGCGCTTCATCGAGCGTGCGTGCGACCGTAACGCCCTTGCCAGCCGCAAGCCCATCGGTTTTTACAACGATGGGCGCACCGCGTTCGCGGATATAGGCGCGGGCCGCCTCGGCTTCGGTAAAACGGCCATAGGCGGCGGTGGGTACGCCCGCACGCGCCACGATGTCTTTCATAAAACCTTTCGATCCTTCCATTTCAGCCGCGCCCTTGCCCGGGCCAAAACAGGCGAAGCCCGCTTCACGCATGGCATCAGCCACCCCGTTCACGAGCGGACCTTCGGGCCCGACCACGACCAGATCGATTTTATGTTCCTTCGCGGCTGCGACCAGCGCGGCGTTATCTTCGGCGCTGACGGGCAGGCAGGTCGCGATGCCGGCGATGCCCGCATTCCCGGGCGCGCAGAACAGCGCTTCACATTGCGGCGATTGCCCGATAGCCCAGCAGAGCGCATGTTCGCGCCCGCCCGCGCCGATAACCAGAACCTTCATATCCGCCCCGCTTCCATATCCGTTTAATCCGGCTACAATAGTGGCATGCCCAAAAACGCAACACCCAGCCTGATCGACCAGCCGCGCCCCGGCAGCAACCTGCCGAAATTTACCGTTTCGGAGCTTTCGGGGCAACTTAAACGCACGGTCGAGGACCGTTTCGGCCAGATTCGCGTGCGCGGCGAGATCAGCGAGTGCAAATTCCACAGCAACGGGCATGTTTACCTGACCTTGAAGGAAGATAAAGCCATTCTGGCGGGCGTTATCTGGCACGGCGCAACGGGCCGCGCCGGGATGCGCCCCGAAGTGGGGATGGAGGTTATCTGCACCGGGCGGCTGACGATTTATGCCGGGCAATCGAAATACCAGCTGGTGGTCGAGCAAATGGCGCTGGCGGGCGAAGGCGCCTTGCTCAAGCTGATTGAAGACAGAAAGAAAAAGCTGGCCGCCGAAGGGCTGTTCGACGAGGACCGCAAAAAACCGCTGCCTTCCCTGCCGCGCGTGATCGGGGTCGTGACCTCCCCCACCGGCGCGGTGATACGCGATATTCTGCACCGGCTGCGCAACCGCTTTCCCTGCCATGTGATCGTCTGGCCCGTGGCGGTGCAGGGCGAGGGCGCGGCGGCGCAAATCGCGGCCGGGATCGAAGGTTTCAACCGGCTTGGCGCAAACGATGGCGCGGCACGGCCCGATTTGCTGATTGTCGCGCGCGGCGGCGGTTCGATCGAAGATCTGATGCCGTTCAACGAAGAAATTGTGGTGCGCGCGGCGGCCGCGAGCAAAATTCCGCTTATTTCCGCCGTCGGGCACGAAACCGATACTACGCTGATTGATTTTGCTTCCGATGTGCGCGCGCCGACGCCGACGGCGGCAGCCGAAATGGCGGTGCCCGTACGCGCGGACTTGATCGATGCGCTGGAAAACGCCGGCGCGCGCCTGCGCGGCGCGCTGAAACGCGAATTGCAGGGCCGGACCGAGCGGCTGGCGGCGCTGGCGCGCACGCTTGGCGACCCGCGCAGGATGCTGGAGCCGCTTTTGCAAAGGCTCGACGACCGGGGCGAAAGGCTGGCCGCGGCGGTGCGCGGCACGATGCAGGCCCGTGCCGATACGCTCGCGCGCATCGCAGCGAAGCTGCGCCACCCGCGCGAAATTCTGGCGCAGGCGGAAACGCGGCTGGCGGCGGATGCGCGCGCGATGGGGCTTGCCATGCGCCGCGTGTACGAACAACGTGAAGCGCTGCTGGCCCGCACCGCGCCGCTTCTGGAAAGCCTTTCGCCGAAAAAAGTTTTGCAGCGCGGCTATACGCTTGTGCGCGACGGCGCTGGCCATGCGATAACGGCGGCGGCGATGGCACAAAGCGGCAGCGCGGTCGATATCATATTCCACGACGGCGAGCGCAAGGCCGTGATTGACGGCGAGGCCGGGAGCAAAAAACAGAAACAGGGCAAGCTGTTCGATTAATTCCTGATCGAGCGGTGCAGCAGATGCAGCATCTGCGGCCCGTTATCGAACACAAGCTCGACCGGCACAACATTCACCTGCGCCCTCCATTCCGGCATAAGCCGCACGGCATCCTTGGCCGTGGTGACGAGCCGCGCGCTGTGGCGCTGCGCCACTTCCGCCAGTTGCTGCCAATCGCCCGCGCTATAGGGATGATGATCGGGAAATTCATAGGCCGCGCTGAGATGCAGGCCCACATCGCGGCAGGTCGTGAAAAACTTGTCCGGGTTGCCGATGCCGGAAAAAGCCACGAAATTCCCGGCTTTATTGAAGCCTTCGGGCAATGCCGGTTCCAGCCGCGCGGTCAACACCGGCACGGCGTGCGAGAATTGTTCCGCCGTCGCGTGCCTGTCGGGGCCCACGATCACGGCCGCCTGTATGCGGGAAAGCGCGGCGCGCAGCGATTCCCGTAGCGGCCCGGCGGGCAAAACCCGGCCATTACCCAGCCCGCGCATGCCATCGACCACGAGAAAGGCAAGGTCATGATAAACGGTGGGGTTTTGCAAACCGTCATCGAGGATAACCTGCGTCGCGTCTTCGGCGGCGATGGAAACGCCCTTCGCCTTGTTCTTGGATATCCATGTGGGCGCCGCCTGCGCCAGCAAAAGCGGCTCATCGCCCACCTCCGCCGCACTATGTTTGCCGGGATCGACCAGCAGCGGGCCTTGCGCGCTGCCGCCATAGCCGCGCGAAACGAAGGCGGGCCTTTGCCCCATTTCCTGCAGCATGCGCGCGGTCGCAAGCGCGACCGGCGTTTTGCCCGCACCGCCCACAACAAGGTTGCCGATGCAGATCACCGGCTGCGGCGCGCGGTAGGGCCGCGCAGCAACGCGGTGCAGCGTGCCGCCCGCCTGATAGACCATGGAAACGGGTTCGAGCGCGTAGGAAGGCGCGCTGGGCAACCCATACCAGAAAGCCGGCGTCTTCCTCATACGCCCCTCCCCGCTTCGGGCAAAACGGGCCGCAGCATTTCGATCACGCGATCGAGCACATCCTGATTGTTTTGCGCAACCCGTAGCGCGCCTTGCGCCATTTGCGCGCGCTTTTCCCCATCGCTCAGCAAATGTTGTAACGCGCGATGCAGCGCTTCCGGGGCTTCGATCTGCAGCGCGGCGCCGGCATGCTTCATTTGCGCAATCACTTCGCTGAAGTTCGTCATATCGGGCCCGCAAATGATCGCGCTTTCGAGCCAGGCGGGCTCGATCGGGTTATGGCCGCCCACTTGCGCAAAGGTGCCGCCGATGAACACCACCGGCACGAGGCGGTAGAACAGCCCCAACTCGCCCAATGTATCGGCCAGATAAACGCCGGTTTCCCGGCCGGGCAAGGCGCCCGCGCTCCGCCGCGCGAACGGCAACCCGTTTTGCGCGAGCAACGCGGCGATGGCTTCGCCGCGCGCCGGGTGGCGCGGCACGATGATGGTGAGCAGATCCGGGAATTTAGCGGCAAGCGCCTTATGCGCGGCAATGGCGGTTTCTTCTTCTCCGGGATGGCTTGAAGCCATAAGCCAAACAGGGCGCGGGCCAACCTGTTCGCGCAACAATTCGAGCTTCCCTTCATCATAGGGCAGCGGGATGGTGGCGTATTTCAGGTTGCCGCCATATTGCACACGCGGCGCGCCAAGCTCTTCGAAGGCGGCTACGGCGGCTTCGGTTTGCGTCAGGCACAGGCGGAAAGTGGAAAGCAGCTGTGCGATCCAGCCGCGCATAGCGCCCCAACGCCGCAGCGAACGCGCCGACATGCGCGCGTTGATCAGGGCCGCCGGAATTTCGCGCGCGCGTGCCTCGGCCAAAAGGTTGGGCCACAGTTCGCTTTCGACCCACAGCGCAGCATCGGGCTTCCAGTGATCGAGGAAGCGGCGCACAAAAGCGATACGATCGACCGGGATATATTGGTGCACGGTGCGCGGCGGCAGACGCCCGGCCACGACGGCAGCCGAAGTTACGGTGCCGGTTGTGAGCAGGAAATGCGCTTCGGGCAAATCTTCCCCCAGCTTTTCAAGCAAAAGCAACACCGACATCATCTCGCCCACGCTGGCGGCGTGGCACCAGACCAGCGCGCCGGGCGGGCGCGGGGCGCTTGCTTGCCCGCGCCGTTCGGCCACGCGCGCAGGGTCTTCCCGGCCGCGGCGCAGGCGTTGCTGCAACAACAGGGAAACAAGGGGCGCGCCCGCCCCGGTGCCGAGGCGGTAAAGGGACTGCCAGATGCTCATGGAAATCTAGTATATAGATACCTTAGAGGGGCGCACCGAAAAAACGCCGCCGCAAGGATTGCAGAAAATCGATCGCCCGGCGAATACGCCGGGTTCTGCGCTTGCCGAACTGCGTTTCGGCCTGCAGGTTCTGCAGGAACTGGCCCGTGCAGCTTGCCCACGAATAGCGCGAGGCAAAGGCACGCGCCGCTTCCGGATCGGGCGGCGCGGCCAGAACATCGCGCACGGCGCGGCCCAGATCTTCATCAAGCCGGGCAAAGCTTTTGACCTCCTCCGCGTCGGCAAAAATATCGCGGGGGCCGGGGGCAGGATAGGCCGCAACCGGCAGGCCACACGCCATGCCTTCCAGCAGCACCAGCCCGAACGTATCGGTGCGGGACGGAAACACGAACACATCGGCGCCGGCATAGTGGCGCGCAAGGTCTTCGCCGGTTTTCTTGCCGAGGAAATGCGCCTTCGGGTATTTTGCCTTCAGCATGTCGAAATCCGGCCCGTCGCCGATGATCACTTTGCTACCGGGCATATCGAGCGACAAAAGATCATCAAGATTTTTTTCGACCGCCACGCGACCCACATAAACCGCGATCGGCCGAGGCAAATCGCGGTAGGCCGGGACATCCTTGCCATAGGGCTTAAACACCGTGGTATCGACGCCGCGCGACCACGGCCTGATACGATGGAAGCGCCGGGTTGAAAGTTCGCGCGTGATCGAAGGCGTGGCCACCATCAGCGCGCCCGAAGGAGCATGGAAACGGCGCATCAGCATATAGGTGAGCCGCTTCATCAGCCGCCGGATCCCGCGCGGCGAGCGTTTGGCGACATATTCGGGAAACGCGGTGTGATAGGCGGTGGAGAAAGGCCGGTCCTGCATCAGGCAAACGCGGCGCGCCGCCCAGCCAAGCGGCCCTTCGGTGGCGATATGGATATAATCGGGGTTGAAGGCGCGGTAGATTTTGCGAATGCGCCCATAGGCGAACATTTCCAGCTTGATTTCGGGGTATGTGGGCAGCGGGAAGGTCAGGCTTCCATCAATATCCGGGCCCACCATTTCGACCGTGTGGCCCATTTTCGCAAGCTCGGCGCTTGTATGTTCAAGCGTGCGGACAACGCCGTTGGTTTGCGGGTGCCACGCATCTGATACGATTAAAATACGGCTCATGCAGGGGCCAGCTCTCCGGCCCTTTCGGACGGCGCCATCTGAAGCAGCGCATCGCGCTGCTTGGTCCAGTGGATGATTTCCAGCCGCCCGTCCATATGTTCGACCATCGCGGTGCAGGATTCCACCCAATCGCCATCGTTGCAGTACAGCACCTTGCCGATCATGCGCATTTCGGCATGATGGATATGGCCGCACACGACGCCATCGACATTCTGCCGCCGCGCTTCTTCGGCGATGAAGGTTTCGAACGCGCCGATATGCTCAACCGCGTTCTTGACCTTGTGCTTGAGATAGGCGGAAAGCGACCAGTAACTGAAGCCCAGCTTGCGCCGCACATAGTTGAAGACCGTGTTGATGCCGAGCGCGAGCGTGTAGGCGGCATCGCCGAGATGCGCAAGCCATTTGGCGCAGCCCATCACCGCATCGAACTGATCGCCATGCAGAATATAGAGGCGCTTGCCGTCGGCCGTGGTGTGGATGATGCTGTCCTTGACCTGCACGCCGCCGAAATTGAGCCCGAGATAATCGCGCGCCATTTCATCGTGGTTGCCGGGCAGGAACACGACCTGCGCGCCCTTGCGCGCGCGGCGCATAACTTTCTGGATCACATCGTTGTGCGCCTGCGGCCAGTACCAGCGCTTGCGCAGCTGCCAGCCATCGACGACATCGCCGACCAGATACAGGTAATCGGATTCCGTGTGCTTCAGGAAATCCAGCAACGTTTCAGCCTGACACCCGCGGGTGCCGAGATGAATATCGGATATCCAGATTGTTCGATAACGAAGCTGCGGAGGATTACCTGGATCCTGAGAAACAAACGGCGGCGTAGCGGGGGTTAGCCTACGCGTATCGTCTGGCATTTGCGGCCTCTAATATTGGGCGAATCAGGCATAAACAAAATAACTCAAACGCCGGCGACTGTCATGCCTTCAATACGCACGCTCGGCGCTTCAATCTCGTTTCTTAACCGTAAATCGTTGGCGGGAACGAGGTGCCGGAACATCTCTTTCAAATTTCCGGCGATCGTCATCTCGTTGACCGGAAAGGCAATCTGCCCCTTTTCGATCCAGAAGCCGCTGGCGCCGCGGCTGTAGTCACCTGTTACTCCATTGACTCCCATTCCCATCATATCCGTGACGAAAAAGCCACGCTCGATGTCGGCAATTAGTTCCGCGAACGAAACTTTTCCTGCGGCCATGTACACGTTGGTGGCCGAAGGACCGGGCGGGCCGCCGGGCGAACGCGCGGCATGCCCGGTGCTTTGCATCTTCAGCTGCCGCGACGAACGCAGATCGAGCAGCCATGTCGTCAGCACGCCGCTATCGACCAGGTTACGGGTTTGCGTCTTTATCCCTTCCGCATCGAACGGGCGCGAACGCAGACCACGCGCACGCAGCGGATCATCGGTGATCGTGATGCCGGCCGGGAACACCTGCTTACCAAGGCTGTCTTTCAAAAAACTGGTGCCGCGGGCAATCGCGGCGCCGCTGATAGCGCCAAGAAGATGCCCGACAAGGCTTCCGGCCACGCGCGGTTCGAACACAACGGGGACCTTGCCGCTCGGCATTTTGCGGCCGCCAAGCCGCTTGACCGCGCGTTCGCCGGCGCGCCTGCCTACGTCATCCGCCGCGCGCTGATCAGTGAAGAAAGTGGCTGAGGAATAATCGTAATCGCGTTCCATGGCGGTGCCTTCGCCCGCCAGCACCGCCACCGCGACATCGTGCCGCGTGCGCCGGTAGCTGCCCGCGAAACCATTGCTGCCGGCCAGCGTGACGGCGGCGGCGGCCCAGCTTGCCTCCCCGCCCGAAGAATTGGTGACCCCCGGCACGGCCAGCGCGGCCGCTTCGGTATCTTTTGCGAGCTGCAATATCTTTTCCGCCGCAGGTTCGCTGCCGTCATCGGTATCGAGCGCGGGCAGCGCACCCGCCAGTTGCCCCGGTTCGGCAAGGCCGCAAAATTCGTCTTCGGGCGCAAGTTTTGCCATCGCGGCGGCGCGTTGCGCCAGTTCATCAAGCGTGGCGGGCGAAAAATCGGTCGATGACACGATCGCCTGCCGTTTGCCGATCAGCACGCGCAAGCCAAGATCGGCGCTTTCGGCGCGATCGAGCACTTCGGTTTTTCCAAGGCGGACCATGGCGGATTGCGATTGCGTATCCACCATCATGGCATCGGCGGCATCGGCGCCCGCACGGCGCGCACGGGCAAGCAGATCGGTGAGAAGGTCGCGGCGGTCTTCGGTCATGGGCTTCTAAACCGGCGGCTTTTCGCGCCAGCCCTTGAGCCAGCCGGGAATATCGGTCGCCGCCATGGGACGGCCGATCAGGAAGCCTTGCGCCATATCGCAGTTTTTTTCCGCAAGCAGCCGCCATGCGCGCGCGTCTTCGACGCCTTCGGCCACCGTCTTGAGACCGAGATTGTGACCGAGATCGATGATGGAATTGACGATTACCTGGCAATCCTTGTTGCCGGCCATGTCCATCACGAAGCTTTTGTCGATCTTCATTTCGCTGAAGGGCATGCGCTGCAGTTCGCGCAGGGATGAATGGCCGGTGCCGAAATCGTCGATTGCGACGCCGATATTGCGCAGCCGGGTCCGGAGCAGCACGTCCATCGTACGTTTTGCATCCTTCATCGCCTCGTTTTCCGTTACTTCAAGGATAACAAGGCCGGTTGGAAGCTTGTGCTGGCCGCACAGATCGTTGATGCGGTCGGGCAACGATAGATCGAGCAAGGAGCCGGCCGTGATATTCATGGAAACCGTCAGCTCCTCGCCGCCCGATTGCCATTTGGCCGCTTCCTTGACGCCGGCCTGAATGACAAAATCGGCGATCGGCTCCATCATGCCGTCTTGCGCCGCAGTATCGAGAAAATCCGACGGCTGCAAGATGCCGCGCACCGGATGGTTCCAGCGCACCAGCGCTTCAAACCCGAATACCTTGCGGGTCGCGATCTCGACGATCGGTTGATAATACATCACGATTTGCCCGCTCGAGATCGCCTGCGCGATATCGGCGGCATTCATGCCCTGATCGCCGCCCTGCGCGAGCTGATCGAGCGCGCCGCGCAGCGTGCCTATATCGATGGGTTTTTCGAAAACACCGAACACATCGAGCCCGTGCGCGCTGCCGAGACGGCGCGCGCTGTTGAGCACGCGGCTATCGGAACCGCTCATGAGGCATATCTTGGCCTGCTTGGCCTTATCGGCCAGCACGCGCAGCAGTTCGACCCCGTCCGTTCCCGGCATCATGAGATCAAGCATAATCACGTCGGGCGTGAATTTTTCTAGTTTGACGACGACCTGTTCGGCATCGGTGACGATGGCGACTTCATAGCCCCGCCCTTCCGCGACGTCCGCGATGATCTCGCAGATGTCTTCCTCGTCGTCCACCACCATAAGGCGTTTTGTCATGCCGATTCATTCCTTTCCGGCATCCTGCCCGCTCAGGCTGTCTTCCGCAACTGCTGTTCAAGGGCGCGGCGGATATCGTTAAGGGTGTAAGGCTTTTCGACTACGGCGACGGGGTTCTGTTCGAGAAAATCGCGCACGTTTTCGGTCAGCGTATCGCCCGTGACGAAAATGATGTTGCCGGCGAAATCCGGTTTCGCTTCGCACAGTTTCTGGTACATGGTCGGGCCGTCCATCACCGGCATGCGAAGGTCGCTGATGACAAAATCATACTTGCCCGCGAGCATCTTTTCGAGCCCGACCTGGCCATTGACCGCAAAATCGAAGCTGTGCCCGTCGGGCTGCAGCATATCGGCCAGCGTTTGCGCCAACTCAATTTCGTCGTCCACCAAAAGCAGCCGCAGCCCCTTGACCGGCTGCACCACTTGCGCCTGCGTGTCGTCCGCAATCCCTGCGCCCGTATCCGGCACAGGCATGGTGATGTGGAAGGTGGCGCCGCCGCCTTCGGTTTCACGCAGCTCGAGCCGGCCGCCATGCGCTTCGACGATATTGAGGCACAGCGAAAGCCCGACCCCGGTGCCCGCGCCCGGCGCCTTGGTCGTGAAGAACGGTTCGAACACGCGCGTGCGAATTTCATCCGGCACGCCCGGACCGGTATCGCTGACATCGAGGCTCACCGTTTTTTGCGCGGCATCGTGCGCGGTCTTGATGGTGATGATGCGCTTGCCATCCCAGCCCTGCATCGCTTGCGCCGCATTGAGCACAAGATTGGTCACGACCTGCGTGAGCTGATCGCGGTCGCCCACGATCGGCGGCAGCCCTTCGAACAGCTCGAGCTTGAGCTCGACATTCTCGTTGCGCAGCTGATAGGCCAGCAATTCCAGCCCGGCGGCAACAGTGCTATTGAGCTGCATTTCCCGCCGTTCGGGCGGCTTGCGGCGCGCGATGGCAAGGAAGCTTCTGACGATACGGCTGCAACGTTCGGCCGCCTTGAATATTTTGTCGGCGCGGCTGACGGTTTTTTCTTCCTTCGAGCCTTCGCCCAAAAGCGTTGCCTGCCCCACGATGACGGAAAGCGGATTGTTCAGCTCGTGCGCCACGCCGGCGAGCAAGCCGCCGAGCGCCGCCATTTTCTCGCTTTGCTGCAGCGCATCCTGTTGCTTGGCGATTTGCGCTTCCGCGCGCTTGCGTTCGCTCAGGTCATAAAGGCCGATCACGGCCGCGGGTTCGTGATCGTAATCGATCAGCCGCGCCGAAACCGCCACCGGCAGCGCGGTGCCATCGGCGCGGCGCATCGCGAATTCTTCCATATTGGCCTGCTTGTCCTTTTCCAGCCGCGCGAACAGCTTCTGGGCATCGTCGGGCCTTGCGAAAAAATTGGCGAGGTTGCGGCCCATCACATCGGCCTGCGTCACCGCCAGCATCGGTTCCGCGCCGGGGCTAACGTATGCAAGCGCGCCATCGCGCGCGCGCGCGATCAACACAGGAACCGGATGCGCTTCCGTGATGCTACGGAATCGCGCTTCGCTGTCCTTCAGCGCGAATTCGCCCGCCTTCTTGGCGGTGATGTCGCCGAGCGAACCGACAAGCCGCACGACCTTGCCCGAAGCGGGGTCGCGCGTGGCCACGCCGGTCGAATAAAGCCAGCGCCGCTTGTTATCGGGCCGCAGCAGGCGGTATTCGAAATCGATGGTTTCGTCCTTGCTGCGCCGGAACTGGCGCAACGCCTGCCGTACGCGCAGCCGGTCGGGCGCGTGGATCAGCCGCATCCAGTCTTTGATGCCTTGCGCGCTGTCGCGCAGGTTTTTGCCAACGATTTTTTTGAAACGGTCGGAAAAATAGACCGTATTGTTGACGAGATCCCAGTCATACAAACCTTCGTTTGCGCCCAGTGCGGCGAGCGAGAACCGCTCGTTGCTTTTTGCCAGCGCGCGGGCCGAGGTTTCCTGCTGCGCCGTGAACTGGCCCGCGATCACCACCGCGAACAGGATCGCCGAAGTGGCCGAAGCGAAGTACATAAGGTTGTTGATGCCGAAGCTGGCGCCGAACACCCCAAGATCGTGCAACGGCGAAGCCATACCGCCGATCAGGTAAATCGAGAAGGCGAGCAGATGGATCGCGCTGCCCGATACCTGGCGGTACATGCCAAGCAGGCCGGTGAACAGGATCAGGCCGATGGTGAGCGAGCCGATCGTGGGCATAAAAAAGTGCACGAGCTTGCGGTCAACCACGGCCGCGAAAACCAGCAGCAGAACCTGCATCCCGATCGCAATATAAAGCGCGCCGCCCATACCCGGCATGTGCGAGCCGACATCAAGGAAAGTCAGCGTGAAAAACAGGCTGGCTATATAGAAGCCGATCAGCGCGAAGTTCTGGAGATATTGCAGCGTGACAAGATCGCCAATGCCGAAAGTTTGCACCACAAGATCGTTCGACATCGAAAGATGGGTGACAAGGAACAGCAGCATCAGGATCAGCAGCATCTGGCTGAGATCGCGGAACACCGTCCAGATAAAGAACAGGTAGAAGCAGGCGGTCAGCAGCACGCCGACCAGAAGGCCGAACACAAGGCTTGACCGCTCTCCGCCCATCGCGAGATCGCTCGCGCCGGTTTGCGCAAAGGCAGGCATAGTGATAAAAGCCCACGCCAGAAAAGCCAGTAACAAGGACAAGCCGTGCCGCGACACATCTTTGCTGCATAGCAGCAAAGATTTCATCGTGCGGCTGGCAGGCTGGCCCTGAGCAAAGAACATGGAAGACTGTATGCTTGGAAATTGCTAACCAATGATTGATTTTACGGTTAAGCTGTAAAATATGGCAAATCCCGTGCTACAACCCCCGCAATAAAGCAATAAACCAGGATCGAAAATGTCAGAATCAGGAAAGCTTGTCACCGACGAAGAAGCCCTTGCGATGCACGCCAGCGGGCGCCCGGGCAAGCTTGAGATCAAGGCCACCAAGCCGCTGACCACGCAACGCGATCTTGCGCTCGCTTATTCGCCCGGCGTGGCCGCGCCGTGCCTGCGCATCAATGCCGACCCCGCCACCGCCTATGATTATACCGCGCGCGGCAACATCGTCGCCGTGATATCGAACGGCACCGCCGTGCTCGGGCTCGGCGACCTGGGTGCGCTTGCTTCCAAACCGGTGATGGAAGGCAAGGCGGTTCTGTTCAAACGCTTTGCCGACGTGGATGGCATTGATATCGAGGTTGATACCCGCGACGTAGAGGAATTTATCAACTGCGTGCGCTATCTCGGCCCTTCGTTCGGCGGCATCAATCTTGAAGATATCAAGGCGCCCGATTGTTTCATCATCGAACAGCGCTTGCGCGAAATCATGGACATCCCGGTGTTCCATGACGACCAGCACGGCACCGCCATCATCGCCGGCGCGGGGCTGATCAACGCGCTCGATGTCACGGGCAGAACCATGAAGAACACGCGCATGGTCGTGAACGGCGCCGGCGCATCGGCCATCGCCTGCGTCGAACTTTTCAAGACGCTCGGCATCCCGCACGAAAACGTGATCATGTGCGACACCAAGGGCGTGATCTATCAAGGCCGCACCGAGGGCATGAATCAGTGGAAATCGGCGCACGCCGTACCCACCAAGCTGCGCACACTGGAAGAGGCGTTGAAGGGCGCCGATGTGTTTGTGGGGCTTTCGGTCAAAGGCGCGGTGACGAAGGAAATGGTCAAGGGCATGGCCAAGAAGCCGATCATCTTCGCCATGGCCAACCCGGACCCCGAAATCACGCCCGAACAGGTGCGCGAAGTGCGCAATGACGCGATTGTCGCGACCGGCCGTTCGGACTACCCCAACCAGATCAACAACGTGCTTGGCTTCCCCTATATCTTCCGCGGCGCGCTGGACGTGCGCGCCAGCACGATCAACGATGCGATGAAGACCGCCGCTTCGAAAGCGCTTGCGGCACTCGCGCGCGAAGATATCCCGGACGAGGTTTCAGCCGCCTATGGCGGTCGCAAATTGCGCTACGGGCCGGAATACCTGATCCCCGTGCCGTTCGATCCGCGCCTTGTTTCGCGCATCCCTTCGGCCGTGGCCGAAGCGGCGATGAAGAGCGGCGTGGCCCGCAAGCCCGTTGTGCTTGAAGAATACCAGCGCGAGCTGCGGCTACGGCTTGACCCGACTGCCGACAGCCTCGAGCTGATTTTCGAGCGCGTGCGCAAGAACCCGGGCCGCGTGGTGTTCGCCGAAGGCGAAGACGAGCGCGCGATCCGTGCCGCCATCCAGTACCGCGATTCCGGCTACGGCACGCCCGTGCTGATCGGACGCGAAGAAGTCATCCGCGAACAGCTTGCAACGCTGAACATCGCGATCGATACACCGCTCGAGATTCATAATGCCCGGCTTTCCAAGCTTAACCAGCGCTTCACCGATTACGTGTATGAACGGCTGCGCCGCCGCGGCTACCTGTTGCGCGATTGCCAGCGCATGATCAACCAGAACCGGAACGTCTTCGCCGCCGTGATGGTTGCGACGGGCGAAGCGGACGCGGTGGTGACCGGCCTGACGCGCAATTTCGCCGTTTGCTACGACGATATCCGCAACGCGATCGATACCGCGCCTGCCGCCTGCGCCTTTGGGCTTTCGATCGCGCTCATGCCATCGCACACCGTCTTTATTGCCGACACGGTCGTGAACGCGGAACCGGACGGCGCATTGCTGGCCGATATCGCGGTACAATCCGCCACATGGGCCAAGCGCATGGGTCATGAACCGCGCGTTGCTTTTCTTTCGTACGGCAATTTCGGCCAACCCAAGCGCAAGGTACCCGAAGCGATTGGCGCCGCACTGAGCTTGCTGGACGAACGCAAGGTGGATTTTGAATATGAGGGCGAATTCTCTGCCGATGTCGCGCTCGATCATGCCCTGATGCAGCGTTTGTACCCGTTCAGCCGCCTTTCCGGCCCCGCCAACATCCTGATCATGCCCGATCTGGTTTCAGCCAGCATCAGTTCGCGCATGCTGCGCAAGCTGGGCGGCGGCACCATGATCGGCCCCGTGCTGAACGGGCTGGAAAAACCCGCGCAGGTTGTGCCCATGGGCGCGACGGTTTCCGATATCGTGACCGCCGCCGTTCTGGCCGCTTATCAATCCGTAAAGTAACTTTCCGTGCGCCGTTGGTTAACGGCACCTTGTAATCATTGGGCTTTGTTGCAAAATGGTTGTCTATTGGCTATGCTGGTTATTACTATTTTTATTTAACTAGTTGATGAATAGTGGTACTTTTAACGAATGGGCACGGGTGCAGAGGCTTATGGCGATCTCATGCACGCTTCTCTAGCGGGAGGCAAAACAGACGCACACCCATATTCAAACACAGCCCCATGCCATCCGAACATCACAAGCCATCTGCGCCGCACGCGCGAGGCAATTACCGGACGCGAGGAGCTTACGGTCGGCAGCCTGTTCGACATACTGCCGCTGCAAACCGGGATCCAGCTTCTGACCATTATCCTCGGCACTATCGCTTTCTTCGTGCAATTCCCGGGCGTGGGCCAATTAGCCGGCGGCATTTTGCTGGCGCTTTTCTGGGCAGCCTTCAGGGGGCAGAAAGGTTTGCCGAAATCCATCAGGAACAAAAAATTGCCGGTGGAAACCACTGTTGCCGTTCTGCAAAAACTGGAAGACTTTTTCTCGATTTTCGAAAAAGGGCCGGGCGAAGAGCGCGCCGGACCCGGCAAACGCGTTTTTTATAATGACAAGCTGCTTGATGCGTTCTCAATCCTCATGGCGGCGGGCATCCTTGTGCCTGTTCCCGGCACGGCGCTCGCCTGTTCGCTGCCGCTCGTGCTGGTGGCGACCGGCCGTTTGTGGAAAAACAACGCGCTTATAACTGTCGGGCTCGCCAGCCTGCCTTTCACGGGCTTTGCCGCCTATCACCTGACCAGTATGCTGTTCGCCGCAGCGACCGGCCCGGCCGGAATGTTCTTTGCCGCCGCAGCAGCCGGCCTGACGGGCTATTACTTATGGAACCGAAGCCGCAAGCAAACCGCACCCACAGCGCCACGCAGCGGCAGGCGCCCGGCAGCCACAAGCACACTTGCAGTTGCCGCGCTTTCGTAACGGCGGCTGACCCGGCTATATTCCTGTGATAGGCTTGCGCCCATGACCCGCCAGACAGCGCGGCACGCGACGCGCCGCATAATCATCCTGATCCTGCTTGCACTGAGCGCGCCGCCTGCCCGCGCCGACGTGCCGGGCATGACGATCGCGCTGCGCAACCACGAATTCGTGCCCGCCGTGATCGAAGTGCCCGCGGGCGTGGCTATCGCCTTGCATATCGTGAACGAAGACACGCTGCCGGAAAAATTCCGCAGCCATGAAATGGACCGCGAGCTTGTCGTGCCCGGCAACAGTGTCGGCACACTGGTGATCGGGCCATTGCGGCGAGGGGTTTATATGTTTTTCGGCGAATATCACGCCAAGACCGCGCAGGGTAAAATATTCGCGCGCTAATAACCGCGCATCAGAATAAAATTCATATTTTTCAATATATTAGACGGCAACATCCTAATATTGATATTAAGAACAATTCTCATTATTTGCTTGCCGCTAAGAATAGTTCTTATTATATTCACGGCCTGCTCTCATCTGCTGGGAAAGAACACATCCATGACACGCTTTGCTTCCGCTTTTCTGCTTGGCCTTTTCGCGCTTGCTGCACCGGCCGCGCATGCCGAAACGCCGACCTTCACCCTCACCATCAAGGACCATAAGTTCGAGCCAGCCACGCCTGAAGTTCCGGCTGGCGAAAAGGTCAAACTCAGCATCGTCAACAACGACCCGACGGCCGAGGAATTCGAAAGCCACAAGCTGAACCGCGAGAAGGTCATCCCCGGCAACAGCACGGGCACGGTTTTTATCGGCCCGCTCGAGCCCGGCAGCTATCCTTTCGTTGGCGAGTTCAACGAAGATACGGCCAAGGGCACGATTATTGCAAAACAATAAAAACCGTTCGGGGAGTTCTTGAAGAATGTTTGCTGCGGGCCTGATTGTTTTTCGCGAAGTGCTTGAAGCTGCGCTGATCATCAGCGTGGTGATGGCGGCGACGCGTGGCGTGGCCATGCGCGGGCGCTGGGTGCTTGGCGGCATATGCGGCGGCGTGGCGGGCGCCGGGCTGGTCGCATTGCTGGCGCGCGCCATCGCGGGCATGGCCGAAGGCACCGGGCAGGAGCTTATGAACGCCGGCATCCTGTTCACCGCCGTCGGGCTTTTGACATGGCATATCGTATGGATGAACAGCCACGGGCGCGAGCTTGCGGCAAAGATCAAATCCATCGGCCACGAGGTAAGCATCGGCACGCGGCATCTTTCGGTGCTGGCTGTCGTGGTCGGGCTTGCGCTGATGCGCGAGGGGGCCGAGATCGTGTTGCTGCTGCAAGGTCTTGCGTTTAACAGCACACCGCTTGAGATTGCCGGCAGCCTTGCGGGCGGCATCGTCGCCGGTTCGGCGGCGGGCTGGATGATATATGCGGGCTTCAGCCTGATCCCCACGGGGCGCATGTTCACCATGACAAATTGGCTTTTGCTGCTTATCGCGGCCGGCATGGCGGCGCGCGGCGCTAATTTCCTCGTGCAGGCGGATGTTCTGCCGGCGCTCGGCGATACCGTTTGGGATACGAGCCATATTCTGGCCGAGAACAGCGCACTGGGCGAATTGCTGGCCACGCTGGTAGGCTATATCGCGCGCCCGAGCGGCATCCAGATCCTGTTTTATGCGATGACGGTTGGCGTGATTATCGCGCTTGCGCGCGGCGTTCGCCGCAAAATCGCCGGTACAGCCAGTTTGATAGCCGCCGAATAGCCCCTAGTTTTTTTTACGCCGCACGACAGGCTTCTTTTTCGTTCTTCCTGCCACTTTGCGCGGCTTGGCCCCGGCAAGCTTTGGTTTGGGCGCCTTCGTCTTACCCGCCTTCATCTTCACTGCGCGACGGCGCGGCGTTCCTTCCGGCTTGCGGATCAGGTTCCACAGCACGCGCAGCAATTCCGGCACGCCGGTGCGCGCGACCGCCGAAATGTCATAAACCCTTTTCTTGCTCGCGCGCGCCAGCGCAGCTTTTTTCTTTTTTATTTCGGCTGGCGTCAGCGCATCGCACTTATTGAGCGCGATTATTTCCCGCTTCGCCGCAAGCCCGTGGCCGTAGGCCTTGAGTTCGCGCCGGATCACGCGGTAAGCATCCGCAACATCATCGGCCGTGCCATCAACCAGGTGCAGCAGCACGCGCGTACGTTCGACATGGCCAAGGAAACGATCGCCAAGCCCCTGCCCCGCATGCGCGCCTTCGATCAGGCCGGGAATGTCGGCGAGCACAAATTCGAGCGCGTCATCGCCTTGCCCGGTACGCACGACGCCCAGATTGGGCGCAAGCGTTGTAAAGGGGTAATCGGCGATCTTCGGCCGCGCGGCGGTGCAAGACGCGAGGAAGGTGGATTTGCCGGCGTTGGGAAGCCCCACAAGCCCGGCATCGGCGATCAGCTTGAGCCGCAGCCAGATCGTTGCCGCCGTGCCCGGCCAGCCGGGGGTAAATTTGCGCGGCGCCTGATTGGTGGCGGATTTGTAATGCATGTTGCCGAAACCGCCGTCGCCGCCCTTGTACAGGATAAGGCGCTGGCCCACCTCCGTCATGTCGGCGATCACGGTTTCCTGGTCTTCTTCGAGTACCTGCGTGCCAACCGGCACACGCAGCACCAGATCAGCACCATCCTGCCCGGTGCGGTGACGGCCCATGCCGTGCAGGCCATTCTTGGCTTCGAAATGCTGTTTGTAGCGATAATCGATCAACGTGTTCAGGTTATTGGCGGCTTCCACCACCACATCGCCGCCACGACCGCCATTGCCGCCATCGGGCCCGCCGAAGGCAACGAACTTTTCACGGCGGAAGCTGACGCTACCGGGACCGCCATTGCCGCTTCTGACATGGATGCGCGCGAGATCAAGGAATTTCATGGGCCAGCTTCTACCACGGGGCCGGGCGACGAGTAAGCTATTTCCGCATTGCGTAGAAGCGATAGAATTTCATGCCCTTTTCAAAGGCCATATAGCGGGTGGCCCACATATCAACCTCGGCGACGATCAGTTTCTTGGTTTCCATCTCTATTTCCTTCTTCTTGGTCACAAAGCGAAGGAAATAGGCAAGCGACTTCTTGATCGTCTTCATATATTCGCGGGTGCGGTCATCGTTTACACGTACATCGAACCCGGCCTTGGCCCAGAAGTTTTGCAAACCGTCATAGGAAAGCGGCTGCGGCTTTTGCGGATCGCGCGCGAGCCAATCAGCCACCGCCGGCCTTTCGCGGATCGAATCTTCGACAACGTAATCGGTCCAGGAAAGCTGGCCGCGCGGTTTCATGCTGTCGCGCAGGGCTTGCGCGAAGGCTTGCTTGTCGGGCAGCGCGAAGAACAATTCGCGCATCACCACGCAATCATAGGAAAGTTTGGTGGGCGTGAATTCGTTCGGGTTATAAACGGAAACCGGCGCATAATTCCGCATCCCCATCATGCGCGATATTTCCATGCCGGCTTCCGCCAGTTTTTCGTCAGGCTCCAGCCCATCGGAATAGCCTTTGAACTCGGCCGATATAAGACGCCCCGTACCGCCGAAACCGGCATGGAGATCGAGCACGTTCA
Organism: Alphaproteobacteria bacterium; assembly: GCA_016124955.1. Classification (NCBI taxonomy): domain Bacteria; kingdom Pseudomonadati; phylum Pseudomonadota; class Alphaproteobacteria; species Alphaproteobacteria bacterium. Next base: position 50,868 of record WGMR01000006.1, read on the forward strand.
TTTCCCGGTCGAGCGCGAAGGGGCGGGTAAGCGTGACCGCAAGGTTCTTGCCTTCGGGCAAATGCCAATCATTGCCCCAAAGCTGCTGGACGATGCTGACGCGGTCCGCCTGCCACGCGGTTGTGCTGGGCGCCGGCGCGGTGCCGCCCTGGGCACGCATTTCGGCCCGGCGCTGCGCCAGCCTTTTTTGTATCTCGGACTGATTGTTTTGCTTGGCCGCCGGCTTCTTGGCAGCAGACTGCTTGGCAGCAGGTTTGGCCGGCGCTTTGTTGCCGCCGCCAAAAAGCAAGGACGTAAGTTTACCTATCATGCCGTAATCGCTCTGAGCCTTGATGCGGAATGCGCGGCTTGTCGGATGAGTCAACCCCCCGGCAGGCATGAAGAAAACCTGCAGCGGCCTATGGCCTTTATACTGCCCTCTGGGCCAATGAATGCAAGATTTTTTTCAAGACTGCCAAGGGGCTAGGCCCTTCGCGCCGCGGCCCCATAAGCCACGTAACGCGCGACAAAAATCATGCGGCTGGAAAGATGGTGGGTGTAACAGGGATTGAACCTGTGACCCCTACCATGTCAAGGTAGTGCTCTCCCGCTGAGCTATACACCCATCTTCATCACAGAGGCAGCGATCTACCATCTTGCGGGCCTGTCTTGCAACCCGGCTTGATAGGCTTCACAGTGATTGCGCCCCGCAGGCCGAAAAAAAGCCGCGCCCGTAAGGGCGCGGCCAGGTTCAGGGAGAAAACGCCTGCAAACAGGCATTTACGGATACAATCAGGGACGATATGTGCCCGTAACTTGAATCTTAGGTGCAATGCAGCATGTTGGCAAGTCTGATATATAAGCTTATGAAATACATGGAAACTTCAATAGAAATACTGCTTTCTTGTCTATGCGAGACTCGGGAATTTATTGCAGCGCAAAAGATTTGCCCCGCGCCGGTGTTACCCAGCCCATGAAAACAGCCGCCCTGCGCCTTTTCGAAACGCCTGAAAGCCCGGAACAGGCCACCAGCCTGCCCTTTGCCGACTATGCTTACCCGCAAAACAAGGCGCTATGGTCCGGGCTCGTGCTGGTCGGTGAAGCGCCGGGCGCGGAAGAAGCGCGCACGGGCCGGCCGTTTGTCGGTCGCAGCGGACAATTGCTGGACAAAGCCTTGCACGAAGCCGGGATCGACCGCGCGCGCGCCATCATCGCCAATGTTTTTCGCCGTCAGCCGCCGGGCAACAAGATCGATCATTTTTTTGCGTCACGCCGCGCCGCGTTGCGGGGCGGCGTGACGCTCGCGGAAGAATATGGAAAGTTCGCGGGGAAGTTTTGCCGCGCGGATTTTGCGGCAGATATCGCGCATCTGCAATCCATGTTGCGGCAATGGAAGCCGCGCGCGATTATCGCGCTCGGCCGCACGCCGTTATGGGCGCTGACGGGACTGGACGGGTTGATGCAGCATGCCGGCACGGCGCACCCATGCAGGCTTTACGACGGCGCGGAGGTAACACCAACTTTCCACCCCAGCTTCATTTTGCGCGGCAACTGGAAGCTACAAGGTGATTGGGTTGCCCATATGCGAAGGGCGCAGGCCTGAGGCCCGCGCCCTTGCTTTAGTTTATCAGCGAACCGCTAGTCTTCGCAGCTGACCTCGACCGAGGTGCCCGTGCCCCAGCGGTGCATATTCTCGTTCGCGAAATGCCGCACGCTTTGCGGGAACACCGATTGCAGCGGGATGCTTGTTCCCTTAAACAGGCCGGTAAAGTTCTTGCTGATCGCAGAATCGACCAGCGCGCCGCTATATGTACGCATACCGCGCCATATCGGGTTGTTGATCAAAGCCGGGCCCTTCATGTTCACTATAAGGCCGCCCTTATAGTTGTTGCTGGCCCAGATTTTCAACCGCGCCTTCGGCCCGATGGCAATGCCGTCGAACGTGTACGCGGTGGCGTTGGCGAAGAAGCTGTAGGATAGCGCCGTGGTGCCTTCGCCCACCATGTTATCGGCCGCAAGGCCGAGATGCGGCGAGGGATCATAGGCGCGCTGGAACCAGTACGGATCGACGTAATCCGACATCAGCAGGCCCGACACGTGCACGAAGCAATCCGTTGTCGGCGGCTTGAAGCCTTCACACTGGCCGACCAGATGCTTGTCCGCCACGCGGGTCTGGCCGGTGGGCTTGGTCTTGCCGTCCCAGCACAGCATTTCGTTTTCCTGAGTGCCTTCGTAATGGCAGCTCTGCGATGTGCCGGCTTCGTAGTAGCTGCCCGCACCGGCCCACCACTTGGTGCCGTGCGGCTTGTCGGGCGGGCACGGCTTGGGGGCGATGTAATCCGGCGCCTTACACTGCGAATCATCGCCCTTCTGGTCCAGGCTGGTTGCCCACACGCCGTTGGTGCAGTTCGCACTCAGCGTCAGCGTCTCGGTCCAGCTGCAATTGTTGCAGGTCGTGGTGCCGTCCCAGTGCGTGGTGCACAGGGTTTTGTGCATCACATAATCTTTTTGCAGACCTTGCCCCGAAGACACGCTCTGCTGCAGTTGGTTGGCGCCGCTGCTGCGGCCGAACCCGAGATTGGCCACGACCGTGCGGCCATCCGACAGCGTGCCCATGGTCACGGTTTGCGACGGGCAGCATTTGTTGGCGATGACGCCGGGCGGCAGATGTTCGAGGAAGGCGTGCCATTCATCGACCGTTTTATAGGGCACGAAGTATTCTTTATCAGACCCGTTATCGAGCCAGTAACATTCGCCATGCGGCTGCAAGACCGTGTTGGCGGACTTTTGGTTCAGCCGGGCGCAGGCGGAATTGAGCATGCTGACGCCGCAGACATTCGGAATATCGGGGTTTTCATAGGGAACCGGGGGCACATCGACTGTTTCCGTGCCGCCAATCGCGAAGACCGGGGCGGCCCAGAGCGCAAGCAACGCCGCACAACAGATGGTCAGGACATGTTTCATAGCCTTCACGCCCCAATAAATTGGTCTTATCGCGTAATTATCTCCCTACAAATTATGGGATTCCGGTTAAGAAACGCCTAATTCTGGTCACCACAATCAATTATTAACTAACCAAATCCTTAACCGGCCATTCAAACATTAAGATTGGTCAATTTAGCCCTATAGCCATGATGAGTTCTTTTGTTTTCAATGCCTTTGCCCGGTTACCGGGCATGCAGGGCAGTTAACCAAAACAATGATTTTTCAATGCAACAACCGGGCATTTTCTTAGTCGCAACTATTTCATTTGCTTGCTTTTTGGCCTCCGAAACGGGTATTCATTTCGGTTCATGCCGATGGGTTAAGAACTGTTAGCCGACAACCCGGAGGCGATAAAAAATTCCTAAAAGATCAGGGAGCAGCCGCGTGACCACAGCACCACGTTCCAACCGCGATGAAGTTACCGCAGTCAAAACCGCGTGCGAAGTCGAAGCCGCTGACGTGAAGACGCAAGGCACCGGCCGCCCGGCGACCCCCCTGCTTGATACCGTCCCGACCCCCGACAAGCTGCGCAAGCTCAAGCCGGAACAGATGCGCCAGATCGCCGACGAAGTCCGGCTCGAGACCATTGATGCCGTCTCCCATACGGGCGGCCATTTGGGCGCGGGGCTCGGCGTTGTCGAATTGACGGTCGCACTGCATTACTGCTTCGACACGCCCGAAGATATCGTTATCTGGGACGTCGGGCATCAGGCCTACCCGCATAAGATTTTGACCGGCCGCCGCGACCGGATCCGCACCCTGCGTCAGGGCGGCGGGCTGAGCGGCTTCACCAAGCGCAGCGAAAGCGAATACGATCCGTTCGGCGCCGCGCACAGCTCAACCTCCATTTCCTCCGCACTCGGCTTTGCGGTCGGCCGCGACTTCAGCAAGAAGAAAAACAACGTGATCGCGGTGATCGGCGATGGTTCGATCAGCGCCGGCATGGCCTATGAGGCGCTGAACAACGCGGGCGACATGAATTCGCGCCTCATCGTCATCCTTAACGACAATAACATGTCGATCGCGCCGCCGACGGGCGCCATGAGCGGCTATCTTTCCCGCCTCGTGTCATCGAAGGAATATCGCAACATCCGCCATATGGCGAAGGAGTTTGCGGGCCTGTTCCCGCGCCCGCTGCGCGAAGCCGCGCGCAAGGCGGAACACTATGCCCGCGGCATGGTGACGGGCGGCACATTGTTCGAAGAGCTCGGGTTCTATTATGTCGGCCCGATCGACGGCCACAATCTTGATCACCTGCTGCCGGTTCTGGAAAACGTTCGCGACGATCCGCAGGGCGGCCCGGTTCTGATCCATGTTGTGACGGAAAAGGGCCACGGCTATGCGCCGGCCGAAAGTTCCGCCGACAAGCTGCATGCCGTGACCAAGGGCTTCAACATCGTCACCGGCAAGAACCCGAAGCCGAGCAAGCCTTCGGCGCCGACCTACACCAAGATCTTCGCGAACGCGCTGATCAAGGAAGCGGAAAAGGACAAACGCGTTTGCGCGATCACCGCCGCCATGCCTTCGGGCACCGGCATCGATATTTTCGGTGAACGCTTCCCCGAACGCACGTTCGATGTGGGCATTGCCGAACAGCATGCGGTGACGTTCGCCGCCGGGCTTGCCTGCGAAGGCTATAAGCCGTTCGCGACCATCTATTCCACCTTCCTGCAACGCGCCTACGACCAGGTCGTGCACGACGTTGCAATCCAGAAGTTGCCGGTCCGCTTCATGATGGATCGCGCAGGCCTGGTCGGCAATGACGGCCAGACCCATGCGGGTTCGTTCGATCTCGCCTATCTTGGCTGTCTGCCGGGCATGGTAATCATGGCGGCGGGCGACGAAGCCGAGCTGGTTCATATGGTGGCCACCGCCACCGCGATCGACGATGCGCCTTCGGCCGTGCGCTACCCGCGCGGCGAAGGCCTTGGCGTCGCCATCCCCGAAGAAGGACAGGTTCTGCCGATCGGCAAGGGCCGCATTCTGCGCGAAGGCAGCAAGATCGCGATCCTGAACCTTGGCGCGCGCCTTGGCGAATGCATCAAGGCGGCGGACGAGCTTGAGGCGCGCGGGCTCAGCACCACGCTGGCCGATGCGCGTTTTGCCAAGCCGCTTGATCTCGATCTCGTCAAACGCCTTGCGCTCGAACATGAAGTGCTGATCACGATCGAGGAAGGCTCGATCGGCGGTTTCGGCGCACATGTGTTGCACCACCTTGCGGTGATGGGCGTGCTCGATCACGGCATCAAGATCCGGCCCATGGTCCTGCCCGACATCTTCCAGAACCATGATTCGCCGATCAAGCAGTATGATGAAGCGAAGCTGAACGCGCCGCACATCGTCGCCACGGCCATGGATGCACTTGGCATGCAAAAGGAAGCCGCAACGCTTTTGGCGACGGCGACGGCCTAAGCCCCGTGGGCGTAACAAAACGTAATATCTGCGGCACAGTTTTGCCGCAATCGACTGGCATTTAATGGGACGGGGAAGACCCCCGGCCATGAGGGAGCGTACATAATGAGCAAACTGTTCACAGTCATCCTTGCAACCATGCTGCTGGCAACGTTGCCGGCCATGGCCGCGACCGAAATGAACGGCAAGGACGACAAGACCGCCGGCATCACCACGCCGCGCGCCGACAAGGCTGCGCCGGCGGCCGACAAGAAATCCGCCACGGAAGCGAGCGCGATCGTCAGCGCATTCTATGAGAAGTTGCAGGCCGTCATGGAACAGGGCGACAAGCTCGGTTTCGAAGGCCGCTATGAACAGTTGAAGCCTGTGGTCGAGAAAGCGTTCGACCTTCAGCAGATGACCCGCTTCGCCGTCGGCCCTTCATGGAACAAGGTCACGGCCGAGGAACAGGGCAAGCTGGTCGATGCCTTTTCCGCTTTCAGCGTGGCCAATTACGCAACCCGCTTCAAGGCCTATCATGGCGAACAGTTTCTTGTGGGCGGCGAACATGAAGCCCATGGCGGCGGCCTGATTGTGCAAACCACCCTGCTGCCCAAGAATGACGGCCCCGTGATGTTGAACTACCTGATGCGCAAGGACGAAAAGGGCAAATGGCGTATCACCGACGTTTACCTTGACGCCACCATCAGCGAGCTGGCGACGCGCCGCGCCGAGTTCAGCTCGATCGTCAGCCGCGAGGGCGTTGATACGCTGATCAGCACGCTGGGCAAGAAAACCCAGGCGATGCGCGAGTCATAAGGCCGCCGCCGCGCTTTTGCCACTTTCCTGATGCATGGCTGGCCGGCACGCTATAATGCTGCACCGCTCAATGCATCCTGATTTTCCATGACCTTCCGCATCGCCGCCATCACGGCACTTGTTGTGCTTGTAAATTTCGCGCTCTGGTCGCTGGTGAACCCCGGCACGCCCGAACGGCCATGGGCCGGGCAGATCAACGGGCTTTCCTATAACCCGTACCGCGACGGCGGCAACCCGCAAAACGGCGATTGGGCCGGCGCGAGCCAGATCGACCGGGATATGCAGATCCTTGCCGGCCATGTGGGAAGCGTACGCACATACAGCAGCACGCAGGGCATGGAAGCCGTGCCGGTGCTGGCGACCAAATATAACATTGATGTCGTGATGGGCGCGTGGGTCGATAGCATCCCGGCAACCAACGAACGCGAAATCGCGAACCTTATCAACGCCGTCCACAATAACGCCAACATCAAGCGCGCGATCGTCGGCAACGAAGCGGTTCTGCGCGACGATATCGGCATCGAAGACCTGATCGGCCTGATCGAGCGCGTCAAGCGGCAAGTTAGCATCCCGGTTTCAACCGCCGAGCCGTGGCATGTGTGGTTAAAACACCCGGAGCTTGCCGATGCGGTCGATTACATCGTGATCCATACACTGCCTTACTGGGAAGGCATCAATATCGACGAAGCCGTGCCTTACGTAATGGCGCGCTACGAAGATGTGCAGCAGGCTTTTCCGGGCAAGCATGTCGTGATCGGCGAAGTCGGCTGGCCGAGCGAAGGGCAATGGGTCAAGGCGGCCGAACCTTCGCGCATCAATCAGGCCAAGTTCATCCGCACTTTCTTGAACACCGCCACCGAAAAGCAGATCGATTATTCGGTTGTCGAAGCCTTCGACCAGCCGTGGAAGCGCCGGATCGAAGGCACGGTCGGATCGCATTGGGGTATTTGGGACCGCAACGGCCACACCAAGTTTCCCATGAGCGGCGAGATCGTGGAGGAGAGCAACTGGCAGTTTTCCTGCCTGATCGCGACCCTGCTCGCGCTCGGCCCCATGCTGTGGTTTTTGCGCCGCCAAAGGGCGCTTAAACCCGCCGGGCAGGCTTTTTATGCCGGGCTGATCATGGCGGTCGCGTCCGTGCTTGTGTGGGCGGCGCAGGCGGCAATGGCCGAACACATCATCAGCGCCAATTCGCTTGCGTGGGTCGGACTGGTGGCGGCGCAGATCGTGCTGCTCGCGGTTCTGCTGGTGGACGGTTTCGAGCTGACCGAAGTTGTGTGGTCGAACCGCTGGCGGCGGCATTTCGAACCGCACGACTGGCAGCCGCCGCCGGACGCGCCCAAGGTTTCGATCCATGTGCCTTGCTACAACGAGCCGCCGCAAATGGTCATTGAGACGCTGAATGCGCTTGCGGCGCTCGATTATCCGAATTTCGAGGTTCTGGTGATCGACAACAACACCCGCGACGAGGCGATCTGGAAACCGCTGGAAGACCATTGCGCCGCGCTTGGGCCGCGTTTCCGTTTCTTCCATTTGCCGCAATGGCCGGGCTATAAGGCGGGCGCGCTGAACTTCGCGCTTTCGCAAACGGCGGATGATGCCGCCATCATCGGCGTGATCGACAGCGATTACATCGTTTCGCCCGATTGGCTGCGCGCCACCGTGCCGTATTTCGAGAAGCCCGATGTGGGATTTGTCCAAGCGCCGCAGGATTACCGCGACTGGCCGGGCGACCGTTTCAAAACCATGTGCCATTGGGAATATGCGGGCTTCTTCCATATCGGCATGGTGCAACGGAACGAACGCAACGCCATCATCCAGCACGGCACCATGACACTTATCCGCCGCGCCGCGCTGCTGCAGGTAGGCGGCTGGGCCGAATGGTGCATTTGCGAGGACGCCGAGCTTGGCCTGCGTATGTTCGAGGCCGGGCATGAGGCCGTTTATCTCAATCATTCCTTCGGCAAAGGGCTGATCCCTGATGGCTTTGCCGCCTATAAAACCCAGCGTTTCCGCTGGGCCTACGGGGCCGTGCAAATCGTGAAGCGGCATATGCGCAGCCTTATGCCGGGCGGGCAAGAGCTTACCACCGGCCAGCGCTATCACTTCGTTTCCGGCTGGCTGCCGTGGTTCGCCGACGCTGCGCACATTGTCTTCGCGGTGGCGGCGGTTTTCTGGTCGGCGCTTCTGATGCTCGGCTGGGTTGAATTTCCGCCTTCGGTGTTTCTTGTGCCGACGCTGAGCGTGTTTTTGTTCAAGGTTGTCGCGGGTCTCTGGCTATACAGCGAGCGCATAAAATGCCCTTGGAAAGACAGGCTCGGCGCCGCAATCGCCGGCATGGCGCTGACCCACGCGGTCGGCCGCGCCGTATGGCAAGGGCTTTTCACATCGAACAAACCGTTCTTCCGCACACCGAAATGCCGGGACAAACCCGCGATCATGCAGGGCCTTTTGATGGCGCGCGAGGAAATCATCCTGCTCGCACTGCTGCTAAGCGGGATCACGGCCGTGCTGGCCGGCTATGGGTTGCAAAATCACAGCGCCGTGCTGTGGGCATGCATGATGCTCGTGCAATCACTGCCTTACTGGGCGGCGCTGTACACATCGATGGTCAACGCGCTGCCGCATTTCCGCGCGACAACGCCGCCGGGCGGTGATACGCTTGCGACGCATGCCGCCTGAAAAACAAATATCCCAACTGTGGGACCTGCCGCTGCGCCTGTTTCACTGGCTGCTTGTCGCGCTTGTGATCGCCGCTTATGTCACCGCGCTTCTGGAAATGACGGGCTTGCACATGGCGCTTGGACAGATCACGCTTGCGCTGCTTCTATTCCGTATTTTGTGGGGTTTTTTCGGCAGCGAGACCGCACGTTTTTCCGGTTTCGTGCGCGGCTGGCGTGCCGTTCTGGCCTATGCTTCCGGGCTTTTTTCGCGCCGCGCAACGCCGCACCGCGGCCACAACCCCATGGGTGGCTGGGCCGTGCTGGCCATGCTGTTGGCGTTGTTTGCGCAAACGGGATCGGGCCTTTTCAGCAACGACGACATATTTTCGGAAGGGCCGCTTGCGCATCTTGTGAGCAAGGAAGCGAGCCACACGGCCACCGGCGTGCACGAATTCAACTTCTATTTTATTCTGCTGCCGCTTCTGGGCCTGCATATCGCGGCGGTGCTTTTCTATCTATTGTGGAAAAAGCACAATCTGATCACGCCGATGATCACGGGACGCGATAAAGCCTTGAGCGGCACGGTCGGGCAGATGTCGCGCGGGCGCATAATGGCGCGCGCAGCCTTGTGCCTCGCGGTTGCCGCAGGCACGGTTATCGCGCTTACGAAACTCTAGTCAATCTCTGTATGTCTGGTGGCAAGCCTTGCAGGTCGCGACCGTAGCTTTGATCTGATCAGGCAGCGCCTTGATATCATTCGCATCCGCTATTGCCTGTATTTTGGCAACTTCGGCTTTGAACGCATTCTGCGCCTTTACGAAGCCTTCCGGATCTTCCCAGACTTTCTTGCTCGCGGTCGTGCGCTCGGCGCCCTGATCGGTACCTGCACCGAAGGCCTGCCAGGGCATATCGGCCAGCGCCGTCATGGCGCCGGCGTGGAAGGTAAGGTCTTGGTCGTACACGCCGGGGTTTTGGGCAATCACACTAAGTGCGCCAAAATGGGCACCGATGGCGCTGAGCACCTGTTTGCGGTAGCGGATCGCAACATCCGGGCTGATTTGCGCAGCCACGCCGCCGGCCACCATGACGACGGCCATCACGACACCTGTCATAAGAAGAAAACGCCGCATGCAGAACCTCCCTTTACCCGGTAGCCTATCAGCATAACCGATCATAGTGGCGGAAAAATGGTAAAATAATCCGGCCCGCCCTTATTTGCCCGGCCCGTCTTCCGGCAAGGACGGAGCGGGTACAATCAGCACCTTATCGACACGGCGGTTGTCCATATCCATAACCTCGAACCGCGCGCCCTGCCATTCAAAATGGTCGCCTTCCGTGGGGATACGCCCCAGCTGCGCCAGCATAAAGCCGGCGAGCGTATGGTAATCACCCCCGGCGATCATCAGCCCGCGCAGGCCGGTGCCGGACTCCACTTCGTCGATCGGCATCAGGCCGTCTATCAGCCAGCTGCCATCTTCGCGCTGCACAGGCTTGGTATCGTCATTCTGTTGCCCGGTTTCCGGCATTTCACCGGCGATGCCGGAGAGAATATCGGTCACCGTCACCATACCTTCGACCGTGCCGTATTCGTCGATCACGATTGCCTGATGCTGGCCGGATTTCTTGAACTGATCGAGCAGATCCATCACCGGCGTGGTATCGGGCACGATCAGCGCCTTGCGCTGCACCGCCGCGATATCGAGTGGCTTGCCCGCTAGCATAAGATTGAGCAGATCCTTGGTATAGACGACGCCCGTGACTTCCTTCAGATCCCCGCGCGCGACCGGGAAACGGCTATAACCGCTGCCGGAGACCAGCTTGCGTACTTCTTCGGGCGATTCGTCGATGCCGAGCCAGACCATATCGATGCGCGGGGTCATAACGCTGCGCACCGAACGGTCGGCAAGCCGCATCACGCCTTCGAGCATCTGTTTTTCGGCCTGCGCGAACACGCCAAGCTGTGCGCCTTCGGTGATCAGTTGCTTGACCTCTTCTTCCGTGACCGCCCTTGTCTGGTCACCGCCAAGGCCGATCAGATGCAAGCACCAATCGGTCGAGGCCTTGAGCAGCCAGACCACCGGCCGCGTCACGGTCGCGAACACCAGAAGGAAGGGCGCGAGCCGCGCCGCGATAATTTCGGCCCGTGCGACGCCAATACGCTTGGGCACCAGCTCACCGATAAACAGTGTGAAATAGGAAACGCAGGCAACCACGATTGTCATGGCCAAGGAGCCGCCGTTTGGCGCGATCCAGGCAAAGCCATCGAGCCAGATGCCAAGCTCTTCCGCAAAGGTCGCGCCGCTGAAGGTGCCGGTCCCTATGCTAACGACCGTCATCGCCGTCTGGATGGTGGAAAGAAACAGGCTTGGATCCTGCAGCAGCTTCAGCGCCTGCCGGGCGCCGGGATAGCGGTCATCCGCCATTTGCTGCAGCAAGGCGCGGCGCGATGTAAAAACCGCCAGTTCCGCCATGGCAAAGAAGCCGTTCAACAGAATCAGCAACCCGACAATGATGTATTCCCAATGCACGCAGCGCTTATCCTTCGGTCAGGGCATGAAGTACAGCAAGGCCTTCATGATAGAGCCATAGAACAACGTAGCATAGACCATAGAAGCAATGCCCGCCAGCAGCCCGCCGATGATGCAGAAGCCGTCACGTTCAATGAGGCCGATCCCGATCAGGGTCAGCCCCAGCGCGGGCATGAAATTGCCGAACAAAACGGGCAACATAAGCACCAGCGTGACAATGATGCACAGCGCGCCAAGGAAATGCTTGGCATAACGCCCCGTCAGCAACATCCAGCGCGGACGGAACAACCGTTCGACCTTGTTCAGATAGGGCGCCGCCTTGCCCACCACAGTCTGGAAGCTGCTGCGCTTGAATTCAATGCGGCCAAGAAACTTCGGCACCCACGGGCGATTGAAGCCGAGCATCATCTGCATCGCCAGCAAAAAAATGGGAAACCCGAGCACGGTCGAAACGCCGGGTATGCCGCCGAGGATCAGGTTCGGCAGCGCAAAAATGATGATCGTGACGCCGTGCGCGCGCGGCCCGAGCGCGGAGAGAAATTCAGCCAGCGTGAAGCGTTCGTTCTTCACTTCGGCGATATAGTCTTCCAGCAACGCCGAAATAGTGCGTCGGTGCCGCGGCCTTATCTCTATAGGCAAGTTGCTCTGATTCATTGTATGTATAAGATCACCATGCTTTGTGACAGGGGTATGGCATGCAATGAGGTAAAAATCCAGTTGGTTAAGAGCCTGTTTGTTGGGAATGATGGCCGAGCCAAAGCGCGAACGATTTAACGAGATCATGCAGCATTACCGCGCCGGGGCGCTGCCCGAGGCGGCCGAGGCGGTAAGGCAGGCGCTTACGGTTTCGCCAAGCGATCTCAATTTCCTTCATCTTGACGGCATGATCGCGGCCGCGCGCGGCGACCACGGCCGGGCGGTCATGCAGTACCGGCTGGCGCTGGCGCAGCGCGGCGATTGGGCCGAGGCACGTTTCAATCTTGCGCTCAGCCTCATTGCCCAAAAACAGTATGACGAGGCCGAACGGACGCTCTCGGCCCTGACCAAGCTGCAACCGCAGATTGCGCAGTTCCACGAAACGCTGGCGCGCACGCAGCAAATGAGGGGCGACATACCCGCCGCCATCGCAGCGCTTACAGAAGCCGTAAAACTTGTGCCCGCCAACAACGAATGGCAGGGCTGGCTCGCGCTATTGCGCCGCCAGATATGCGATTTCACTGAGCCGCCCGAAACCGTGCAGCTTCCGCCCGCCGCCGCGATCGTGCTGTGCGACGACCCGGATGCACAGCGCGCAGGCGCCGAGAATTACGCGGCACAAAAATTTTCATCCATCAAGCCGATGCCGCCACGCAGCCCCGCGGCGGGGGAACGCATCCGCATAGGCTATATTTCTTCCGACCTGCATGCGCACGCAACTTCCTACCTTCTGGCCGGGCTGTTTGCGTTGCACGACCGCAGCAAGTTCGAGGTTTTCGTTTATAGCTACGGCATTGATGACGGTTCCGATATCCGCCAGCGCATCAAAGATACGACCGAACATTTCACCGATGTAAGCGCCCTGCGCGCCGCGCAAGTGGCGACGCAGATCAGGAAAGACGGGATCGATATTTTGATCGACCTGAAAGGCTATACGCGCGGCGGGCGGCTCGATATCCTCGCCTGCCGTCCCGCGCCGGTACAGATGCACTGGCTTGGCTTCCCCGGCACGCTGGGCGCAGGGTTTATCGATTATTTTATAGCCGACGCCGTGACGATCCCGCCCGAAAACGCCGGCCACTTCCGCGAACAAATCATCCGCCTGCCCGGCAGCTACCAGATCAACGACGATGCCCGCCCGCGCCCCGAAGCGCAGCCGCGCACCGCGTACGGATTGCCGGAAAACGCGCTCGTGCTCGGCAGCTTCAACCAGACCTATAAAACCACGCCGGAAATTTTCGGCCTTTGGATGGAAATCCTGAACGAACTGCCGGACGCCGTGTTGTGGCTGTACGAATCCAGCCCCCACAGCACCCGGCAACTGCAGCCGATGATGCAAGCCGCCGGGATCGACCCCGACCGCATCGTGACCGCGTGCATGGCGGAGCAGGCCGAGCATCTGGCGCGCTACCACCATGTCGATATCGCGCTCGATACCTTTCCGGTCGGCGGCCACACAACCACCAGCGATGCGCTGTGGATGGGCGTCCCCACCGTTACGCTGGCGGGCCGAACCTTCGTTTCGCGCGTCGCGGCCAGCTTGCTGACCGCCGCCGGGCTGCCCGAGCTGGTATGCGGCGATATCGCGCAGTATCACAAAACCATACTTTGGCTGGCCCGCGACGCAGCGGAGCGGCAGCGCATCTGTGCGCATCTGTCGGGCAAGCGCGACGTATTGCCGTTGTTCGATACGCCGCGCTTTGTGCACGGGCTGGAGCGGGGGCTGGAAACCGCATGGCGGCGCGCGCTGGATGGCAAGCCGCCGGAAACATTTGACGTGCCCGCCTGATGTTCCGGTAGAATGGCCGGAGCGAGGCAAATATGACGAAACTTGATATCCGCATCATTCCCGACCCGGTGCTGCGCCAGACCGCAGCCCCGGTCGCCGCCGTTGACAAGCAGATCGCCAAGCAAATGGACGATATGCTTGAGACCATGTATGCGGGCAAGGGCATCGGGCTTGCGGCGACGCAGGTGGGGCTTTTGAACCGGGTGATCGTGATCGATGTCAGCACCAAGGAAAAAAAATCCGATCCGCTTTTGATCGCCAACCCGGAAATCACATGGCAATCGGACGATACCTTTACCTATAGCGAGGGCTGCCTTTCCATACCCGACCAGTACGCCGAAGTGACGCGGCCACGCAAAATACGCCTTGGTTACCTCGATAAGGACGGCAAGTCATGTGCGCTGGAGGCGGAGGATCTGCTTTCCATTTGCATCCAGCACGAAATTGACCATCTGAACGGCGTGCTGTTCATCGATTATCTTTCGACGCTGAAACGCAACATGATCATCCGCAAGGTTGAAAAAGCGAAACGGCTGGGCGGCGATGGATAGGTTGCGCCTCGTTTTCATGGGAACGCCCGCTTTTTCGGTGCCCGCGCTGGCGGCGGTACGCGCGGCGGGGCACGATGTCGTGGCCGTATATTGCCAGCCGCCCAAACCGGCCGGGCGCGGCCAGAAGGAACAAAAATCCCCGGTCCAGGAATATGCGGAACGCGACGGCATTCCCGTACGCACACCGAAAAGCTTGCGCAATGGCGAAGAACAGGCGGGGTTTGCCGCGCTGAAGGCCGATGCCGCCGTTGTTGTGGCCTATGGCCTGATTTTACCCAGAGAAATACTGATGGCGCCGCGGCTCGGTTGCCTGAATATCCACGCATCGCTGCTGCCGCGCTGGCGCGGCGCGGCGCCGATCCAGCGCGCCATGCTGGCGGGCGACCATGAAACCGGCATCACCATTATGCAGATGGATGAAGGGCTCGATACCGGCCCGATGCTTCTGGCGGAAAAAACCCCGATCACCGAAAACACCACCGCGACGCAATTGCACGACACGCTCGCGGCCATGGGCGCGGGCATGATCACGCGCGCGCTGGTGGGCCTTGCGCAAGGCACGTTGCACACAAAGCCGCAGCCCGTCGAAGGCATGACCTATGCCGCCAAACTGGCGCGGGCCGATGGCGCGATCGACTGGGCACAGCCCGCTGCCGCCACGGGACGGCAGGTGCGCGCGCTGAACCCATGGCCGGGCACCTTTTGCAAGCTTGACGGGGAAACCATCAAGGTTTTGGCGGCGGCGCCGGCCCCCGGCACGGGCGCGCCCGGCACGTTGCTGGACGATCAATGCACGGTCGCATGCGGCGAAGGCGCGCTGCGCCTGCTGACCGTGCAGCGCCCGGGTAAAGCGCCCGTGGGAGGCGGCGAATTCTTGCGCGGCGCACGGCTTGCGAGTGGCGCGGCTTTCGGGAACGGCGCATGATGCGGTGGAAGCTTACGATCGAATATGACGGCAGCGGGTTTTCCGGCTGGCAGCGGCAGGACCACGCCATGACGGTGCAGCAAGCGCTTGAAGATGCGATCAAGGGTTTTGCCGGCGAAAATGTGCGCGTGCAGGGTGCCGGGCGCACGGATGCGGGCGTGCACGCGCTGGCACAGGTCGCGCATTTTGATCTGACCAAAGACGCGGACGCCGATACGGTGCGCGATGCCATCAATTTCCACGCCCGGCCGCACAAGGTCGTTGTTGTGCAGGCGGAGCAAGTGCACGATGATTTTCATGCCCGCTTCGATGCCATGGCGCGCAGCTACCGCTATCAGATATACAACCGCCGCGCCCCGAGCGTGCTGATGGCGGCGCAGGCATGGCACCTGCCCCGTCCGCTTGATATTGAGGCCATGCAGCAGGCCGCGCGGCAATTGATCGGCAACCACGATTTTTCAACCTTCCGGGCACAGAACTGCCAAGCGAGCACGCCTGTCAAAACGCTGGACATGCTTGAGATTGGGCGCACGGGGGATATGGTGACGATCAGTACCCGCGCGCGTTCGTTTCTCTATCATCAGGTGCGCAACATGGCGGGAACGCTTGCGCTTGTCGGCACCGGGCAATGGTCGCAAAAGGATTTTACGCAGGCATTCAAGGCGCATGACCGCACCAAGGGCGGCCCCACCGCCCCGGCGCACGGGCTTTTCTTTGCGGGCGTTAGCTACGGCTGATTACCGGCCCGCGCATCGACGCGCACCGGAACCGGCTGCAGAACCGGACGCGCGGGCGCAAGGGAAGCAAGAAACATGCGCAGCGACGGCATATCGTGCCGCGCGACGCTGACGGCGACCGACAGCATCATCAGCACACCGGAAACCGCAAGCGCGGCCGAGGAAATATACAAGGCATAAGCGAGCCAGCAAAATTCGCCCGAAAAACAAAGGGCGCGAAAAGGCAGGGGCCGGTCGCGAAAGAATACGGCCGAACCGATGCCGAGCGCCGCGCCAAGCGGCAAAAGTTCGTAAGGCGCGTGCACGGACGGCAGCGTAAGCGTGCATACGGCGAAAAGGCAGGCGGCGGTCGTGCCCCGCATATACCGTTCGGGCAGGGTTGCGGCGCCGAAATTCCTGGCAAGGGCGATCAAAGAAACGAAAGCACCGCTTATCTGGCCCAGCAAGCCGAAATGCGCGATCCAGAACAGGCAGGGAAAGCACAGAACCCAAAGCGCGACCCGCGGGCGTTTGATCTGATAGCCGCACAGATTGATGACGAGGGCGATAAAGCCGAATATTTCGGCCCAAACAAGCGTATTCACGGCGGTAGCCTTAGTTGTTGTCGTCACCCGAATTTAAGGCCGCTTGCTTAATACATCCGTAATTTACCCGCCAGCATTTTTGTAAAACCTATGAACAAGGCATGTTCGTTACGAGGCCGGTTTTGACATTAACCATAATTTTCTGCAGAGTCCCGGCCCTCACCTGCTCATGTATGCTTATGCACACCCCGCTCAACAAAATATCTATTATAATCATAGGCTTGGTTCTCGCCGGTAGCCTTGCGGGTTGCGGGGTGCTGATGGGCGAGCCGCCGGCTGACGGCAACCTGACCCGCGAAGATTACCGCGCGCTGCGCGAACGGCATGACGATCTGCTGGCCGAAGGGACGCTGCAGGAACCGCCGATCCCGCCGCTGGTTGCCGCGCCAGCCCCGCAACCGGCCGTAGCCGCAGCCTTGCCCGCCAAGCTTGTAAGCATCACCGTGACCGACCAGGTGGCGTTGCGGGACGTTCTGGTCGATCTCGCGCGCGAAGCGGGCGCCAATCTTGAGCTTGATCCCCGCATTGAAGGCGGGATCATCTTTTCCGCCAAGGACCAGCCGTTTGACGAGGTGCTGGAGCGCATTTGCGACCTTGCGGGGCTTCGTTACCGGGCCGAAGGCAAATATCTGCGCATAGAGCTTGATGAACCTTATATGTTCACCTACCGGCTGGATTACCCGAGCCTGAGCCGCCGTACCGAAAGCGAAGTTTCGATCGCCACCAACGTATTTGATTCCGATGTCGGCAGCGGCAACAACGGCAACAGCAACGCAAACGGCAACGGCAATACGGGGAACGACAACAACTCGCTCGCGCGCGTACGTTCGGTAGCCGATGCGGATTTCTGGGGCGAGGTCGAAAAGACGGTCGGCAACATCCTTGCTTCCACCGGGCGCAGCAAGCCCTTGCTGGCACGCGCAGAAAGCGCCGGCGCGGGCGGTGCGGCAACCAAGGCCGATTTTACGCTAAACCGGCAAGCCGGTATCGTTTCCGTGTACGGCACGGGCCGCCAGCACAGGGCGATCAAAGATTACCTGCAGCAGCTCCAGCACGGCGCAAACGCGCAAGTGTTGATCGAGGCGCGGATCGTCGAGGTCGAGCTTTCGGAAAAATACCGCAGCGGCATCAACTGGCGCACGCTGTTCGGCGGCGCGGTTGATTTCGCCGGGCGCTTCGGCACCGTCGGCGCGGGCGCGCATTTCATCGCCCCGACCACGGCGGCGGAAAACGCCTTTACCGCATCGCTGAACAACGAGGATATTGCAGGCATTCTGAACCTCGTGCGCGAATTTGGCACCACGCGCATTCTGTCTTCGCCGCGCCTGACGGTTTTGAACAACCAGACCGCGGTTCTGAAAGTGGCGCGCAACGAGGTTTACTTCACAACCTCGGCCCAGTTCCCGACCACGATCAGCACGGGCGGCGTGCCGGTTTCGGGCACGCCGGTTTTCACCAGTACGCCGCGCACCGTGCCTGTGGGGCTTGTGATGACCGTGCAACCTTCGGTCGATCAGCAGACGCAGCAAATCACCATGACATTGCGCCCGACCATTTCGCGCATCGTCAAGCAGGTGCCCGACCCTTCGATCGGCCTCAATGCCGCGCAGCAAGGCAACAGCACGCCGGTCGAATCCCTGATCCCCGTTCTGGCGGTGCGGGAGATGGATTCCGTTTTGCGCATGCGTTCGGGCGAAGTTGCGATTATGGGCGGCCTGATGCAGGACAGCACAGAGAATAATGAATCCGGCATACCGCCGTTCGACGAAGCGCCTGCGCTCGGGCTGCTCGGTAAATCGAACGACAACACGGGCGCGACCACCGAGCTTGTGATCCTGCTGCGCGCCAGCATCGTGAAGAGCGCGACGCCGGACATGGCCGATGCCGCGTTATATGACAAGTTCGGGCGCGACCCCCGCCCGCTGCTTCTGCCGGTCGTCGCTACGCCGCCTGCAAGCGAACCCCGCGAGCAGTAACACTTTGTAGATTCCTGCCACTTTTACCCACAGAGCTTCATATTTCTGTGGATAACTTATTAACCATGTAAATATCTGTAAAATAAGGAGTTGCATAAGATGGTGTTCGCTGGAATTAATGGCCAGCCTGCCTCTTTGTTTCGAAAACGTATCAACAAAACATCCTTATCCACAGGAACTCATCATGCCTCCTGCCATGCTCACTCCCGCCATTCATCATACGAAGGGCTTCACGCTGGTCGAACTGGCCATCGTGCTTGTCATCATCGGTCTCATCATCGGCGGGGTCTTGGCCTCGCAACAGGTGATGCAGAACGCCCGCATCACCAATGCCATAAGCGGGATCCAGTCTTTCCAGGCCGCCTTCCAGAGCTACAACCAGAATTTCGGCGCGCTGCCCGGCGACGATCTTTCCGCCCTCACGCGTTTCGGAAACGAGCTGGCCCTCGGTAAGGGTAATGGTGACGGCCTTATCGGCACGGCAGATTTGAACGAAACCTACAACGTGCCCGTTACGGAAAGTGCGCTTGGCAAGGTAGAAAGCGTTTATGTTTGGGCGCATTTGCGGGCCGCGAACCTGATCAAGGGCGCGCCGAACCCGGCTTCGCAGCCCGCCAACCCGTTCAACGGTATCTATGGCATCCAGAACGGGGCCTTCAGCAACGGCATTCCCGTCGGCACCAGTGTCGTTTGCCTCAACCGCGTGCCGGGCACCGCGGCGCTGGCGATCGACACCAGGCTGGATGACGGCGAACCTGATACCGGCGCCATGCGCGCGGGCACGGGGCTTACGAATGAAACGGCGGCCGAAAGCTATGTTCAGGGCAGCAACTATGTGGTGTGTACGGCGCTCTAACCGCTGGGCCGGTCACAACGGCTTTACGCTGGCTGAAATGGCGATCGTGATCGCCGTGATCGGAACTATTCTGGTCGCGGTTTTGCCTGCGCTCGGCGCGCTGCGCACCGCCGGCCAGCGCAGCGCCACGGAAGCCAACCTGCAGGCGCTGATGCGCGCCACCGCCGCCTATGTGCAGGCGACCGGCTGCCTGCCCTGCCCCATGCCTGCACAGGCCGGAAAAAAACTCGGGCGCGTGCGCGGCGATACCAGCGCAGACGTTTCGCCTTGCGGCCAATGCATTCAACCGGAAGGTATTGCGCCGTTTATATCGCTTGGCCTGACGCAAGGGCAAGCCAAGGATGGCTGGGGCCGCTGGATCACGATGCGGATAGACCCGCTGCTGGCCGAAAACAGCGCCAATATCGTGCCGCCCTTCACGCCGTGTACGGCTTGCGATATGGATGCCGACGCATGCGCGCCGGGCGAACAGCAGGCAACGGGCTGTTCCTTAACGGGCAAAAGCGAAAAAGGCCTGTGCCGCGCCAACCTTAGGGGCGCGGCTGGCAGTATGCCAATTGTTTTGCGCCAGACGAATGACGGAGGCACCGGGCAGCAAGTCGCCGTCATATTCGTCAGCCACGGCAAGAACGGGCGCGGCGCGTATAAGGCCGATCTGCTCGGCGGCCGCACGGCCTTTCCCAACATGCCTGACTGCAGCAGTTCCGGCGCCGGCGCCGAGAAGTGCAATGCACGCGATACAAGCGCGGAATTCTGGCAAGCCTTGCAGAACGTAAACGAGACTAACCCGTTCGACGATATACTTGCCTATGCCGGCCGCAACGCGCTTGTGAGCATGCTCGGCAACGGCAGCTGCAATACGATGTGGTGAAGCGATGGCCGATATCATCCGTATGCGCGACCCCATGACCCCGCAAAGCAGGCCGGACGGCGTGAACGGCGCGCGGCTTGGCGAACGGCTGGTCGCGGGCAAGCGTATAAGCACCGACCAGCTCCGGATCGCGCTGCACGAACAGCGCGTGGCGGGCGGACTTTTGGGCGAGGCGCTGATCAAGCTTGGCTTTATCAACGCTTCGTTGCTGGCGGAAACGCTGGCCGACAGCGGCGGTTACCGTCGCATCGACATACGCACGGCGCAGATCGACATGACGCTGGCGGCCATGGTGCCGAAAACGGTTGCGCGGCAATGCCGGGCAATTCCATTGGTGCGCAACGGCGACAGGATCGAGCTGGCGATGGCGGACCCGTTCGACATCATGGCGCTCGATCAAATGCGTCACCATATGCCCGCCGGCTGCGATCTCGTGCCCTGCGTCGCCGATTTGCACGATCTGATGGCCGGGATCGAACAGCATTACGGCGATGACGCCGTGGCGGACAGGTTGCTGCAGCAGATAGAGGGCGCGGGCGGCTTCGCCGAACATGCGCAGGCATCGATCCACCCCGTGATCGAGCTGGCCGACCATTTGATCGAGGAAGCCGTGCGGGTCGGTGCTTCCGACCTGCATTTCGAGCCGGAAGCCGGTTTCGTGCGGCTGCGCTACCGGATCGATGGCATTTTGCATCCGATGCAGCTTTTGCACCGCGATCATTGGCCCGCCATCGCGCAGCGGCTGAAAATTATGGCCGGCATGAACATCGCCAATAGCCGCTTTGCGCAAGACGGCCGCTTTTCCATGCAATGCGGCGGACGGACGGTGGATTTCCGTGTTTCGCTGCTGCCCACCATATGGGGCGAAAACATCGTCATTCGCGTGCTCGACCACCGGCAATCGCTGTTGCCGCTCGATACGCTCGGGTTCAATGCGCAGTGCCTGGGCGCGATCAGAAAAATGCTGAAACGCCCCGCGGGCATGGTGCTGGTCACAGGGCCGACGGGTTCAGGCAAGACCACGACGCTTTACGGCATTTTGCGGGCGATCAATTCGATCGGCATCAATGTCATGACGCTGGAAGAGCCGGTGGAATACCAGCTTGGCATCGTGCGGCAAACGCAGGTGCGCGAACAGCACGGGCTTGGCTTTGCTGAAGGCGTGCGCGCCGTGATGCGGCAAGACCCGGATGTTATTTTCATAGGCGAGATCCGCGACCATGAAACCGCGCAAATGGCGCTGCGTGCCGCGATGACGGGGCACCGCGTTTTCTCAACGCTGCACACCAACGGCGCGCTCGGCGTGCTGCCCCGGCTTTGCGATCTTGGGTTGCAGCCCGGCATGCTGGCCGGGAATTTTACCGGTGTTGTAGCGCAGCGGCTGGTGCGGATGCTGTGCCCCGATTGCAAGCGGCTGAAACCCGTTACGCCGGAAGAGCGGCGGATGCTGCGGCTTGACCGCGTTGAGACGTTGCCGCCCATGATCGGAAGCGCCCAAGGTTGCCCCGCTTGCCGCCATACCGGTTATCGCGGCCGTACGGTGGTGGCGGAAGTGCTGCGCGTTACGCCCGCGCTCGAAGACCTGTTCGCAAAACAGGCGTCGCGGCGGGCGCTGCTTGGGCAGGCGCAACAAGACGGTTACCGCCCCATGATCGAGGACGGGACAGACAAAGTGCTGGCCGGAAGCATCAGCCTTGAGAGCCTAGGCGAGAGCGTCGATATGACGGAGCGTATGTGATGCCGCGTTATCATTACCGTGCCGTCAATGGACAGGGGCAAATCGTTTGCGGCTTGCTTGCTGCCGAAAGCCTCGCGCAGCTCGATCGCACGCTGACCGGCACGGGGCTGGAGCTGATCGCGTGGCGCGTGCCGGTACATTGGCGGCTTCCCGCCCTGCAGGGCCGGGTCAACGACCGCGAACTTATAAGCTTTTGCCATCATCTTGAAGTGATGGAAGATGCGGGCGTGCCGGTTCTACAAAGCCTTGAACAGGCGCGCGACCATGCCGGCAGCAAGGCTTTGCGCGATGCGCTGACGGAAATTTGCCGCGATGTGGGCGAAGGCGCGCCATTGTCGCAAGCCTTCGCGCGCCAGAAACGCCATATGCCGCGGGCCTTTGCGGCCATGCTTGGGGCGGCGGAGAAAAGCGGGAACATGGCACAAGCCTTCCACGATATGCACGCCCATGCCCGCTGGGCGGCAACGCTGCGCGCCCGCACACAACGCGCGCTGCGATACCCTGCTTTTCTGCTTTTGCTCGCGGCTGGCGTGATTACGTTCATGATGGCGACGGTGGTGCCGCAGGTGATGAATTTTGTGGCCGACAGCGGCGGCGGCTTGCCGTGGCATGCGCGCGCGCTGCTGGCGGTCGCAGGCGCCGTCGCCAGCTACTGGTGGCTGATGGCGGGCACGGCGATTGCGGCCGCTATCGCCGTCAAGGCGCTGCATGCGGCGGGCGGGCGCATGGCGCTTCTGCTTGACCGGGCGCTTCTGGCGCTGCCGGGGCTTGGCCGCTTGCTGCGAAAATTCCAGATGGCCGGGTTTGCGCGCCATTTCGCCGTGTTGCAGGGAAGCGGGATCAACACCATGCAGGCGCTGCAGGATGCCGCGGGGCTGGTTGGCAACAGCGCGCTGGCGCAGGATTGCACGGCGGCAGTGACCAAAATTTTACGCGGCATGCCAATGACGGACGCCTTCGCGGCCGGCGGCCTTTATAATTCCACGGCGCTGCAGATCATCCGCACCGGCGAACAAAGCGGCAAGCAGGCGCATTGCTGGCAGCATATCGCCAGCCTGTACGAACAGGAGGCGCAGGACGCCACCGAACGGTTTGTCGGCATGCTGGAACCGGCGCTGACGCTGCTGATCGGGCTGATCATGGCGTGGCTTGTGCTTTCCGTACTGGGGCCGGTTTACGCCAGCCTGAATAATTTGGGAATCTAGGCATGCGCAGAAAACCCATCCTATTGATCGGCGACCGCGGCGCGGTGCTTTACGGCAGCCGGGAAAATTTCTTCGCGCCCGCGCCGGACACCCCGGAAGCCACGCGTTTGGCCGAAGCTTTGCTGGCGGGCAAACGCGCACAACCCTTGATCCTTGCCGATTTCGCCGCACTGGAATTCAAGCGCGAAACGCTGCCGAAGCTCGGGCCGTTCGACCGCAACAGGCTTTTGCAAAGGCGGTTGCAAATCGCTTTCAAGAAACCGCAGATTACCGGTTGGCAAAAGCTGGAAAGCGTCGGCGCGGGGCAACCTTATATGTTCGCGGCCGTGGGCGAATATTGCCCGCTGGCGCCGTGGCTTGAATGGCTCGGACAGTTCAGCGCCGGGCCCGTGCCGATTGCGCTGCTGCCGCTTGAAGGCGTGCGGCATGCCAACAGGCTTGCGGCCATCGAAGGCGGCGGCAGCCAGTGGCACATGCTGGTCAGCTGGCAGCAGGCCAGCGGCATGCGGCAAATCGTTACACATAACGGCAAGCTGGTTTTCACCCGGCTTGTCGGCGATATTCCGGATGCGGCAAGTATCGAAGGCGATGCGCTGCAACATCACATTCGCGCAAGTTTCGAATATCTCGGGCGGCTCGGCCTTGCCGATCCCGCGCAATTGCATATGAGCGTGATCGCGCAGGTCACGTGCCATGCTTCGCTTGCCGATATGCTTGGCAATGCCGGGCGCTTCACGCCGGGCGGCATCAGCTTCTACACGCCTGCCAAGGCGGCGCAGCATCTGAAATTTTCGGTGCGGGCGGGCGATCACGAGCGTTTTTCGGATGCGCTTTTTGTCGCACGATTGCAAACCGGGGCCGAACCCGCCATCACCATGCTGCACCCCGCGCAGGTAAAGGCACGCAAGGCAGCGAATGCCTTCCGCCTGGCGCAGACGGCGGCGGCGGCCGGGATATTGCTGCTTATGTCGCTTGGCGTTGTGTTCGGGCATGCCGCATGGCGGCACGAGGATGCCGTGGCGCGGAAGCTGGCCGCGATCGAAGCCTTGCGGCAACAGGACGGCGGCAAGGAAAGCGAAGCAGACCCGGCGATGCGGCGCTTGATGCAGATCAGGGATGTGAGCCGACTGCAGCAGATGCTTGCATCCGAACCGCCCGGACCGTGGACGCTTTTGAACACGATGGCCGAGGCGATGGGCGCGCGCTTCCGGTTGAACCGTCTGGAATGGAGGGCGGGCGAAACCGCCGCAGATTTGCGCGCGCTGACCCCCGGTCTTACGCCCGGTGATGCGACCCGGCAATTCCGGGATTTTGCCGGGCTGCTGCAACAGGCGCTGCCGGGGCATACGGTCAAGCTGGCGGCGTTGCCGCTGGCTGCTCTGCCGGAACAAACCTTGCAAAGCGGCCTGCGCGCGGACCCGGCCGCAAGCACGGCACGCCTTGTCATCGCAGCAAGGCAGGAAACGCCATGAACGCACGCCCTTATATATTCGCCGCCTGCTTCTGCGTCATCATGACGGCGCTTGGCGCGCCCGCGCTGCTTTGGACCTTGCAGGAAATGCGCAGCCGCGAAGACACGCTGCAAAAGCAGATCGGGCGCATGCAGCTTGTACGCACGCGCACCCATGACCACGACAGCGCCTGGCGGAATTTGCGTGACAGGTTCGATGCCCGCCAGCTCGCGAACGTCGCCACGCCACCCGACAGGCTGCAGGTGATGGAACTGTGCCAGACGCTGGCGCGGCAGCACGGGCTTGGCGACATCGCCTTTACCATGTCACCCGAACTAAGCATGACCGCGCCGGGCAGCGACCTTGAAATACGGCAAGCGACCATCACGTTGCAAGCCACGGCGGCGCACGACAGCGCCATCTATGACGTGGCGCGCATCTTGCAAAAGCAATTGCCGGGCAAGGCGCGCATAACGGGGTTTACGCTGGCGCGCACGGAAAGCCCGGACGGGCCCGGGCGGATCGACACGACCCTGACATTCGATACCGTTTGGCTCGGCGGCATGCAGGAAGTGGCGGGGAACGAGCCATGAAACGCATGCTGGCAATAACCCTGACGGCCTTGCTGTTCGCACAGCCCGCCGTGGCGGAAACCTTCCGGCATGCATCGCTGTTCTTCACGCCTGATGAAACCACGCTGATCAAGAACGGCGGTAAAAACGCCGCGGCGCCGCATGCCGTTACGCTGGAGGCAATCAGCTACAGTTCGGCTTCGCGCTGGACCGTATGGATGGACCGCCGACAATGGAGCCCGCAAAACAAAGACCGCGACGAAAATATCAATATCATTTACGTTAGCGCCGACGAGGTCACTTTTGAATGGCGCGCACAACCGGATGCGCCGGCGCGTCGCGTTACCTTGCTTTCCGGGCAGGCCTATGATCCGGAAAACGACATTGTTATCGGCAAAAATGACCGCTAGGCGTTATTGCAAACCGTGACGGCGGGCAAGGAAACGGGCGCGTTCGCGCACCGCATCCATCGTCATCGGCAAACCGGGCTGCGCCGGTGCAAGTACGCCGTTTCTTTCAAGCACTTCGCGGTAGTTTGAAAGCGCCGTCAGATCATCCCCCCGCCGGTCGGCGATGATCGCGAGGTTGAGGCGATAGCGTAAATTGCCTTCATCGAGCATGGTGGCTTCCTGCATGCGCGCGAACCCGGCATCGAGCCTGCCTTCATCGATCAGCGCCTGCGCATCGGCCGCGATCACCGGCGCGATGCGGTGCATGGAGGAAAGACGCGCAAGCCTGTCGTGCGCATCGACCGTGCCCAGCCCCGTCAGCGCGACGGCATAGCCCGTCAGCACGGCATCGTTCTGCGGCGCAACGGCATAAGCGCGTTCCCATGCGGAAACGGCTTGCTGGAAATTCCCTTGCGCCTGCCAGCGCGCGGCTTCCGCCATCAGCGCGCGTTCGGGCGGCACGTCCACAACCTTGATAGCGGGCTTTGCTTGCACCGCAGGGCGTGGCGCGGCGGCTTGCCCGGCGCCCGCAGATTGCATCGCAGGCGTATCGCGCAATTGTTGTTCGAGCGCGGCAAGCGCGGTATCGCGCAAGGCTTCAACCGGAAGCACAATGCCGGGCTCCGGGCCGGGTGCGGGCGCCGTTTCGGCACGAGCCATTTGCAGTTCCGCCACCTGCTGCACAGAAATATTGTCGGCAACCGGCAGCGGTTCTGAAACGCTATACCACGACCATAGCGCACCGCCGCATGCGGCCAGCAGCGCAAGCGGCAGGAAAACATAAACCGGCCAGGCGGAAGCATCCACCGCAACGGGCGATGGTGCAGGCAGGGAAATAACCCGGCCGCCCGTTTTGTTATCCTGTTTGTATTGCCACTGACGGCTTCTGAGCGAAAATGCCATAGGGGCATATTATAGTATGCCCATGCGAGACGGTGTAGCTTTTAAGTGTTAAGCTATGCGTCCCGCACCAGATCGCCCACTATAGCTAGTATGGTGCCGAGCATCAGATACATAAAAACGCAGCTAACCCCGATAACATAGCCGATCAGCAAGCAAACCCCGTCACGCGCCAGAAGCCCAAGCGCAACGCCGACCGTAGCCACCGAAGGCGGTACGTTGAAAAGCGGAATGGGAATGGCAACCATGCAGCTGAGCGCGAGCAAAACAATGCCGTTGATACGATCCATCTGCGGGCCGGCGATGATCGACAGGCGCGGCTTCAGATATTTTTCCAGGCCTTCCACGAACAGCACGGCGTCATCCAGCCCGGATGTAAGCCGCGCGCGCGGCACTGCGGTGCGGGTGATAAAACCGGGCAAAAGCGGGCGTTTGTAACCAAGCGCCATCTGCGCCGCCAGTATGATCATGGGAATACCGAGAATAAACGAGGCGCCCGGCAGGAAGATAATCACGATATTCAGCAAAGCGAGCACGAGCAGCAACAGCGTAAAGCCGCGCACGCCGAACAGCGTGAGGATTTCACCGAACGTCACGGTATCGCTGGGCCCAATCGAAGCGCCGATGGCCCGCAACACATCCGAAACCCGCTCCTGCGGCGCGGGCGGGTGAAGTTCCTGTTCGTTCATGGAATGGCCGTTCAGGCTGCGTCAGAGATTTTCTTGCCGAGTTTATTCGGCAGCTCGGCGATGGCTTCGTCAATCAGCTTGCCGGCGCGGGCAGAATCCAGCTTCTGCGCCAGAACCTGCGCGGTGGCCTGTACCGCCATATCGATCGCCGCCGCGCGCACATCGCGCAACGCTTCGGACTCCGCCAGCGCGATGCGCTCCATTGCCTGCTGTTCGCGGCGTGCAAGCTGGTCCTTCAATTCCCCTTCGGCGCGGATGCGCAGGCTTTCGGCTGCACGGCGGGCCTGCGCCACAATCTGTTCCGCTTCGGCCTGCGCCTCGGCCTGCTTCTTGCGATAGGCATCGAGCGTGCCTTCGGCTTCGGCGCGCAGGTTTTTGGCCTGTTCCAGCTCTTCCCGGATCTTGGCAATCTCGCCGTCCAGCCAGCCGAACAGCGGCTTGCGGCCATAGCGCAGCGCCAGCAACAGAAAAACGGCGAAGGCCAGCGCGCTCCAGAAATACGGGTTGTCGATAAGCTCTTCCATCCCTGCCCCTTATGCGGCTTCGCGGTCGGCGCGATCAAGCGCGGCCTTGATATCGGCCGGGCTCACATCGATACCCGCCAGCTTGCGCAGGCTTTCGCGCGCTACATCCGCCGCAACATCCTGCACATGGCTCATGGCCTGCGTGCGGGCGGCGGCGATGCGCTTTTCGGCATCCGCAAGACGGGCATTCAGCTCGCCCTGCTGCGCCGCCTGCTGCGCGGCGGCTTCGGCTTGCGCCTTTTGCTGCAAATCGGTCACCGAAGCGTGCGCCTTGGCGCGCGCATCGGCCAGAGATTTTTCGCTGGCGGCTCCGAGTTCCTTCGCCCGTTCGCTCGCTTGCCCGGCTTCGGCCAGATCGGCCGCGAGCCGCTTCTGGCGTTCGCCGATCACCTTTTGCACGCGCGGCAGCGCGACATGGCCCATCAGCAGGTAAACGATGCCGAAACAGACCAGAAGCCAGAAAAGCTGGCTCGGGTAGAAGCCGATGTCGAACTGCGGCAACTGGTCGCCGCCGCCGGCATGTGCGGTTTCCGCCGCTTCGCCCGCGGCTTCCTCCGCCCACGCCGGCAAAGCCAGCATCGGCAGAAAAAGAAGCGCCAGATTATGCAGCCAAATGCGCATAGACGTTAGCCCGCCTTGCCCATCAGCATGAAGGCGATAACGAAGCAGAGCAGCAGCACAAGCTCGGTCACGGCGAAGCCGATGAAGCCGATACCGTTGAACTTCGATGCCGCGCCGGGGTTACGCGCGATTGCGGAAATCCAGCCCGAAAAGAGCAGGCCAAGGCCGATACCGGCACCGAGCGAACCCACCATCGCCACACCGGCGCCCAGAAGTGCAATTGCGTTACTTTCCATTTTATTTACTCCCCTTGGTTGAACTTACCTGTTTGGTTTTACGTGTCTTGAACGAATGTTTCCCGCCCGCAACCTAGTGCATTTCAATCGCGTCATGCAGATAGACGGCTGTGAGGATCGAGAAAATGTAAGCCTGCAGCCCGGCCACGAACAGCTTGAAGCCCGTGAGGCCGACCGTAAGGATAAAAGGCAGCGGGCTAAGCACCAAGCCGACGACGCCGCCGGCAAGGATCATCGTGCCGACGAGGCCGGCAAAAATCTTGAGCAAAATGCCGCCCGCCAGCATGTTGGCGAACAGTCGCACCGAAAGGCTGAAGGGGCGCACGCAGTAGGAAATGATTTCCACCACGAACAAAACCGGCACCATCACCACCGGCGCATCCTTGGGCAGGAACAATGCGAAGAAGTGGAAGCCGTGCTTGACGAAACCGACAACCGTGCACAGAAAGAAAATGAACAGCGCGAGCGCAAAGTTGATGACGATGTGGCTCGTGACCGTGAAGCCGCCGGGCACAAGCCCGAGCATGTTGCAGAACATGATGAACATGAACAGCGCGAAGATAAAAGGGAAAAAAGCCTTCGAGCGCGGACCCGCGCTTTGTTCGACCATATTGGCGATGCTGTTGTGCAGATATTCGACCAGCATCTGGAAGCGGCCCGGCACCATCGCGGCGGGGCGCATACCGGCAATAACGATCCCGGCGCTCAGCGTGACGGCGATCAACATGAACAGCGTGGAATTGGTGAAGGAAAAATCGTAGCCCGCGAATGAAAACTCGGCGAGAGTTTTCAGTTCGAATTGCGTCATGGGGTTATGCGCGTGCCCTGCTGCCATGATGTCCCTTGCCTGCTACCCTCTTTACGTTCCGTCTTCGGGGTTGTCCCCCGCTTCATCTTCTCGTTTGCGCCAACCGACCGCGCGGCTAATGCCCGCAAGCGACCGGTAAGCGTTCGCGACCCCTGCGCCGAAACCGAGAAACAACCCGATCAAGGCACCCAAGGGCGCGGAACCGAACTGCTTATCCGCCAGCCACCCGAGGAACAGGCAGATCAGGATTGCGCCGACCAGTTCGAACGCGATCCTGCTGGCCTTGGAGGTCTGCCGGTCGGCGACGAACGGGTTAAAGCCACCCGTATCCGCCGTTTTCGGCTGCCTTGCCGCCCTGATCCTCGCTTCCAGCGCTGCGAGGTTATGGTCATCCGGCGATTGCCGATCCGCCATGAAAACCCCCGCTGCCAAAGGCAAAAACATGCGGCCGAAGCCGCGCGCAACCTAGGGGGTGGATGGGGGTGTGTCAAGCGCCCAAATCCCCATATAACCTATTGAGAATATTGGATTTTTATGCGCTTTACGGTGCGGACGGCGAATCTGTGCCGCCGGGCTGCAACCGCTGCTTCAGAACGGCCGCAATCTGGTCCGGCACGCCATCCCCGAAGGCGGTAATAAACTTGCCGTCAGGCCCCATCAGATAAATCTGCGTGGTGTGATCCATCATGTAATCGTCGTCATCTTCGCTGCTTTGCTGATGGGCGGCGTGCGGATCGGCTTCGTCTTCTTCATCCTCGCCTATGCTGCTCTTGGCGTAATAGACCTTGTAGGCCTTTGCAACGGCATCGATCTGTTCCGCCGAACCGGTCATGCCGATCAACCCTTCACCGAACAAGCCGACATAGCTTGCCATTTGCTTCACGTCATCGCGCGCGGGATCGATGGTGATAAAAACGGGTTGTACCTTCGCCTTGCCTTCGGGGCCGAGCGTATCGATCGCCAGCACCATATCCTGGATGCGCGAAGGGCATACATCGGGACAATAGGTGAAGCCGAAGCTGATAAGCGAATATTTGCCTTGCAGAATTTGTTCGGTGACCGTTTTTCCGTTCTGGTCGATCAGCGTAAAAGGCCCGCCGATTTCAATGCCCGGCGCATTAAGCGCGAAATCACGCATATCTTCCATGCGGGCGCGATCGCGCCCGCCATCATGCCACACGACATAGCCGGCAACGGCAAGGCCGATCACGCAGCCAATGGCGATGCGGATGATGCGTCTTTTGATACGTGGTTCAAGCCCCGGCATGCCGCGATATTAGCGCGGCGGCCCGGGAAAAACAAACCCCGGCAGAGCGGGCTTAAAGAACGCCCAGCATGCTGGCAACCAGCGGGTGGCGAACCACATCGCGGTCCGTCATGCGGACCACGGCGACACCCGTGACCTGATCGAGCTTGTCGGCGATCTTGCTTAAACCCGACATCCCTTCAAGCAGATCGCTCTGGTCCGGATCGCCCGTCAGCACCATGGTGGAGTGCCAGCCGAGCCGGGTGAGCAGCATCTTGATCTGGGTGTAGGTGCAGTTCTGCGCCTCGTCGATCACCACGAAGGCGTTATTAAGCGTACGGCCGCGCATGAAGCCGATGGGCGCGATCTCGATCGCTCCGTCAGCCAGATATTGCTTCAAGCGCTTGCCACCGAGCCTGTCGTTGAGCGCGTCATATAAAGGCCGCAGGTAGGGCGCCAGTTTTTCCTGCAGGTCACCCGGCAGGAAGCCGATGGTTTCGCCCGCTTCGATCGCGGGGCGGGAAAGGATGATACGATCAACCCGCCCTTCTTCAAGCGCTTCCACGGCGGCGGTGATGGCAAGGTATGTCTTGCCGGTGCCGGCGGGACCGGCGGCAACCACCATGCTGTGCTTGGCCATCGCGTCCATCAGCGCGGCCTGATTGGCGTTTTGCGGTTTGACCTTGCGAACATAGCTTTGATCGCGTCGGTCGAAGGCGGGGTTGCTTAGAGGATCCCAAGGAGAGCGCTTGGAGTGCAGCGGCTGGACGTTGTAGGCACTATCGTGTTTTACAGCATTGACTTCGATCTTAGAGCGCTGTGAACGTTTGCCCATCAGGTACCTCCCTTACAGGTATGGTCCGATCTATGCGTCAGGTTCTCCCTCCGCCATCAGACCACGCGGTTCGTGGCGTGCACCGGACCGCGCATGGTCAAGGCTGGTGCCGCACGCCAGACTCTGGTTTTGGCTGCACGCAAGCAAATGCTGCGTCGCGCGCAATCCAAGAAACTTGATTTTCGGGGGTCGTAAATGGTTCAAACCGGGGAGACGCTCAAACTGGCGCTTGGTGGGGGTGAAATCTGCTGCCCGGTTCTCGGTAATAGCGTCACCTCAATACATCCGGCCCGGGGGCTATTTGCCCAAAGGCTTTGTATCTAAGCGGTTGAAGGTTTATGTCCTTTAACCACGACTCAACTTTATCATAGAAGGTTAACAAGTCACTTAACGAATTGGGCGCCGGGAACGGTTTGTGTCCATTGATGCAGGAAAGACACAACATATTGATTGGCCATGAGTTTTTGCCATTTCCGCATCGTAATGATGCAGGGAAAAACACCTTCGCAGCCGCGAAACTTGACGTAGGCGGTTCGGTTCACTAGTTTGCGGCCCTTCCGGGTGACAAAACAAGTTTTGCAGGAACAAGGTTATGAAGATCGTCAATTCACTGAAGGCGCTGAAAAAGCGCGACGCGAACAACCGGCTCGTGCGCCGCAAAGGCCGCGTTTACATCATCAACAAGAAGAACAAGCGCTACAAGGCGCGCCAGGGCTAAGCCCCCGGCTAGGCGGCACGCTGCGCAAGCGCGGCGGCAACGTTTGCAATTACATCGGCCCATTCACGCGCCTTCGTCTGGCGGTATAGCCGCGCCGACGGATACCACGGGCTGTCTTCGCGCCCGGTAAGCCAGCGCCAATCAGGCCCAAGCGGCAGCATCACCCAGACCGGCCGCCCAAGCGCCCCGGCAAGATGCACGGCCGCAGTATCGACCGAAATCACAAGATCAAGTTGCTGCATGATGCGCGCGGTATCGGCAAAATCGCCGATCATGCTGCCGCAATCGATAACCGGCAGCGTCTTCAGCAGCGCCGCTTCGTCGTCGCGTATATCGGTCGGGCGCACGAGGCTGTAGAAGGTTGCGCCGCCGATATCAAACAAAGCCTTGAACTGTTCCAGCGGCACCGAGCGGCGCAAATCGTGCTTATGGAACTTGCTGCCCATCCATACCACGCCGACCCTCAGCCCCTGCCCCGCAGGCAGCGCGGGCGCGGCGCCCGGCGGCGGCGCGAGATAGGACGCGGCGGCGGGCACCGTATCCAGCACCGTGCCGAAATGCGCAGGCAGATCCATGATCGCGGCATGGCAATCGCACGGCGTTTCGGGCGCGGCGGCACGGTCGATCAATTCATCGACGCCATCGAAGCCGTGCAACAAAGCGTGCAGCGGTTTGCGCGCGGCATACACAACGCGCGCGCCGCGCTGCTTCAGAAGCGGCAGATAACGGCAGAACATGATGCAATCGCCGAAACCCTGTTCATCGACCACAAGAATGGTTTTGCCTTGCAAATCGCCGCCATCCCATAGCGGCGCGGCATGTTGCAAGCGCCGCAACGCAGGCACCGCCTGCCAGCGCCAGCGATAGTTGGCGAAACCTTCAGCGAGGTTGCCGCGCAGCAAGCTGATCAGCGCATTATGGTAATTGATGGCCGGGTCATGCGGGCGCAGCGCCAGCCCCTTGCGGTAGGCCGCCTCGGCTTCATCATAGCGCCCGGCGCCCTGCAATGATTGGGCATAATTATCCCAGCCTTCGGGGTTGCCGGGCTCCAGCTTCAGCGCACGTTCATAAACGCCGATCGCTTCTTCATCCCGGAACAGGCGGTTGAGCGCCAGCCCGTACATGAAATGTGCGTGCGCATGGTTCGGCGCCATCTGCAGCGCCTTCTGCGCTTCGGCCAGCAAAGCATCGTAATCGCCTTTCTGATCGAGCACGTTGGCAAGGTTAAGTTGCACTTCAAGGTTACCGGGCGCGGCCAGCTGCGTCGCACGCAGTTCGCCGAGCGCTTCGTCGTATTTCTGTTGCGCGGCCAGCGCGAGGCCGAGATTCATGCGCGCCTGCAGCATATGCGGCGCAAGCTTCAGCGCAGCGCGATAGCTTTCCACCGCAGCCGCGCCATTGCCCGCGAGGCGCAGCGCGTTGCCGAGATTGTAGTGCGCTTCAGCCATGCCGGGCGCCATGCCGGCCGCAAGCTGCAGCTCCCTGACCGCTTCCGGGTATTGCGCGGCAGAGATCAGCGCAGTGCCGAGATGCAGCCGGAACAGCGCCGCCTTGGGGTCGATCGCGACAGCGCGGCGTATGGTCGCGACCGCCTCGTCGGGCTTGCCGAGCCCGTCCAGCACCACGCCGAGCAGCGACAGGGCATCGGCATTGCGCGGTTGCTGCCGCAGCGCCAGACGGTAGCCGCTTTCCGCCTCCTTAAGGCGGCCGGCGCGGTGATGATCGATGGCGGCTTGGAGCTGGCGGGACATACCGCTTTATAGCAACTGGTTTTCGACCCACGCAATACGCAGGATATTGGTGTTGCCGGGCGTGCCGAAGGGAACGCCTGCCGTAACCACCAGCCGCTGGCCGACCTCGGCGATGCCATCATGCTGCGCGACATGCGAAGCCTTTTGCACCATTTCGGCAAAATCATGCACGTCTTCGGTATGAACGGCGTGCACGCCGAACGAAAGCGCAAGACGGCGCGCGGTTTCGAGTTTTGACGTCAGGCACAAAATCGGCACATGCGGACGTTCGCGCGCGGCGCGCAGCGTGGTCGCGCCGTGGGTCGTGTAGGTGACGATCGCGGCCGCATCGATGGTTTCGACCACCTGCCGTGCGGCAGCGGTAATCGCATCGGCCGCCGTATGCTGCAGATCCGGATGCTGGCTGTCCATCATATCGCGGTAGATCGGGTCGGTGTGAATACGGCGCGCGATGCGGTCCATAATCGCCACCGCTTCGACCGGGTATTTTCCCATTGCGGTTTCACCCGAAAGCATGATGGCGTCGGCGCCATCGTAAATTGCGGTCGCGACGTCCGAAGCTTCGGCCCGCGTCGGCGCCGGGCTCGCGATCATCGATTCCAGCATCTGCGTCGCCACGATCACGGGCTTGCCGAGCTTGCGCGCTTCGCGCACGATCTGTTTCTGGATGCTTGGCACATCTTCGGGCGGCAATTCGACCCCAAGATCGCCGCGCGCAACCATCACGCCGTCGGCCAGTTCAAGAATACGCTCCAGCGTCTTGACGGCAGAAGGCTTTTCCAGCTTCGCCAGCACCGCGGCGCGCCCCGCCACCAGCTTCTTGATGCCCGCCACGTCTTCCGGGCGCTGCACGAAGGAAAGCGCAACCCAATCGGCCCCCATCGCGAGCGCGGCATCAAGATCGCGCTTATCTTTATCTGTCATCGCCGAAAGCGGCAGCACCACGCCCGGAACATTCACGCCCTTATGATCGGAAAGACGGGTGCCGGATATAACCTCGGTCACCATATGGTCGCGCCCGACGCTGGTGACGCGCAAACGCACGCGTCCGTCATCGCACAGAATATCGCTGCCCGCGCCGACGGCCGCGAAGATTTCCGGGTGGGGCAGGCAGACGCGGTTTTCATCGCCGGGCTTATGTTCAAGATCGAAGCGGAAAGATTGCCCCGGCTTGAGATCGATCGCGCCCTTGGCGAATGCGCCGACGCGCAGCTTCGGGCCTTGTAGATCGGCGAGCGCGCAGATCGGGCGGTTCAGTTCGCTTTCCAGCCCGCGCACAATTTCCATACGGCGACGGTGATCATCATGCGTGCCGTGGCTGAAATTGAAGCGGAAAACATCGGCGCCAGCCATGAACAGATCGCGGATCGCGTCTTTCGTGTTGCTGGCCGGGCCCAGCGTCGCCACGATCTTGGTGGCGCGTTCGCGGTGAACCGGTCTGGCTGGACCTGCATGGGACATATGCTTATTTAGCAGGGACGACCTTGCCTCCGCAACCGGTATAACAGCCCCGGTATATGTCACTGCATTCATCAATACAGGCGGTATCGGCTTCGCACCGTTCGGGATGTTCGAAATCTTCCAGATTGCGGTTGACCATCAACCCATCGCGCAATTGCTGCTTTGCGTATGCTTCGTAGGCCGTCAGCGCACGCCGGGTCATGTTGTGCAAGCACTGGTTGCGGCCGAAATCGCATTGTTTCTCGCAAAACTCACGCGCCTGCTGGCACTGTATCACGCATAAGCGCCCGCCCGCCGTAAGCGGCAGGGCATATTCATACCCCTCGCGCCCACCCGATGACGAGCAGGCGGAAAGAACGAGAACAAGGGATATGACGGAAAGTCGCTGCATGACAAAACCCGGGAAACTGGTGCCGGTTATCCGATTTGAACGGATGACCTACCGCTTACAAGGCGGTTGCTCTACCCCTGAGCTAAACCGGCAATCTTGCTTCGTGAATGCCTTCAAACTTACCAGAACTGTTACCCTGATAAAAGCGGCGCTTCTGCCGCTATGCGCTACAGCGATGGCCCTTTGTTTCGTAATATCGTTTAAATGCTAACACAACCTTTCCAAGGTCCGTCTCGTTAATATCCAAATGTGTCACCAGCCGTATCTTCTTGCCTGAAAACATTCTTATCCCCTGCTCTGCCATAAAACCGGCCATATCTGCGGCACCGTTTTCAGGAATATCGATAAACACCATGTTGGTCTGCACCTCATCCATATCCACCTTCAATTCATCAATACCAGACAGGCCCTTAGCAAGGGTCCGCGCATTGTCATGATCGATTTCCAGACGTTTAACGTTATTTTGCAGAGCATATATGCCTGCTGCTGCAACAATACCCGCCTGACGCATACCACCGCCAAGCATCTTGCGCCAATGCACGGCACGCTTAAGGAGTTCCCGGTTGCCAAGCAGCAGCGAGCCGACAGGGCAGCCCAACCCTTTCGAAAGGCAAACGGACACCGTATCAAACGGCCGCGTGATTTTTTTGACGTCTATATTCAATGCCACAGCAGCATTAAAAACCCTCGCCCCATCTAGATGAAGAGACAACCCGTGATTGTCACAAAAGGCCCTTGCTTCGTACAGATAGTCAACCGGAAGGATTTTCCCGGACAAAGTATTTTCAAGGCACAGCAATTTGCTTTTCGCAAAATGAGGATCATACGGCTTCACAAACCGTGCAGCCTTGTTGAGATCGAGTCGCCCGTCTTTTTCAAATTCTATCGGCTGCGGCTGAATACTTCCCAAAACGGCGGCACCGCCGCCTTCATACTTATAAGTATGGGATTGCTGTCCGACGATGTATTCGTCACCTCTTTCACAGTGACACAAAAGGGCAAGCAAATTGGCCTGCGTTCCGCTTGGCACAAACAGGGCGGCTTCTTTCCCGAGCATGTCCGCCGCCATGTTTTGTAATCTGACGACCGTTGGATCTCCGTCATAAACGTCGTCGCCCACCTCGGCCTGGGCCATAGCCTGCCGCATATTCTGGCAAGGCTTGGTGACAGTATCGCTTCTAAGGTCTATCATGCGGACCATACTCGACGATACCTCCCACCACATCGATAATATTTACATAGCGCGTTATCAGCCTATCAAACCTGATTTGTAAAAACAAACGGGCCCCGCCGCTGCCGGCCGGGCCCGTCTTTTCTTCGCACTTTTGAGCAGCGCGCTATCGTGGTTTCAGGTTCATAAGGTTGGAGGCGGCGGTACGCGCGAGATTGGCGGTGACGCCCACCGTGCCGGTTTTGGCATACTGCATCGCCTGATGGATCACGGTAAAGCCCTTGTCGGCGCCATAACGGACGCTGACCACAACGCTGCGAACCGTGTTCTTGAAAAAATCCTTCGCCACCTCGACCACATTGGTGATGCGGTTGACCGTCATTTTAGCCGGGCATCCATCGCTGCTGCCGCGCTTGCGTGCGCGTTCGCTGACGGTTTCTTCACTTTCTTCGGTAATGACTGCGACTTCCGACGCACCCATGTTCGTCCCCCTGCAAAAAACCAGTTGTTGATCACGATCAAACGTCAGCCTTCGACATGCTTTCCGTTCTGATACCGTAAGAAACTAGTATCGAAGCCTTCTACGGGCTTCTTGTTTTCCATGCGTATGATAAGGACCTTGTTTATTTTCAGCAAGTAGTTGTTTATTTCTTCATCCGCGACCCAATCGACCGCATATTCGTCCCCGGTATCGAAAATGATCTTTATCTTTTTAGTATCAATATCATAGGCAACCCAAAGGGGCGCCGATTCGAACGGTTCATCATGGACAAGACACACCTTGCCACGCGCGTTAACCACCAGACCGATATTCACGGCCGCCTCATGGGGTAAGGAAATTGAAGACTTAACATCTAGGGGTATCCCAGCATTGGCTTTCATACAAGGATTCGCGCTTAGCACCTTCGTGCGGCTTTCCCGGCTGGCACCGAAATAACCATAAACAGCAGACACATACAATACGCGGCGTCGCGCCAAGGGCCAATGCGGTCACGATGCCTGACGCCGGGCTTGCAGGGCGGCGGTAAGCGTCCCGTCATCGAGGTAATCCAGCTCGCCGCCCACAGGCAGGCCGTGCGCAAGGCGCGTGACGGCGGCGCCCGTGCCTTCGAGCCGCTCAATCACGTAATGCGCGGTGGCCTGGCCTTCCACGGTGGCATTGAGCGCGAGGATTACTTCGCGCACGCCATTCTGCTGCACGCGTTGCACAAGACCATCGAGGCGCAAATCTTCGGGCCGCACGCCATCGAGCGCGGAAAGCGTGCCGCCGAGAACATGATAGAGCCCGCGATAGGCATGGCTGCGTTCCAGCGCCCACAAATCTGCCACATCCTCGACCACGCATATAAGCCCGCGGTCGCGGCGCGCATCGCAGCACAGGCCGCACGGATCGTTGGCGTCGAGATTGCCGCAAGCCGTGCAAACCCGGACCGAGGCCGCGGTTTCACGCAAGGCATCCGCCAGCGGCTCCATCAGCAGTTCGCGGCGCTTGAGCAGAAAAAGCACGATGCGCCGGGCCGAGCGCGGCCCAAGCCCCGGTAGCTTGGCCAGCAATTGCGTCAGGCGGTCGATGGGCGATATCTGCACGGCGGCGGGATCAGAACGGAAGCTTCATGCCGGGCGGAAGGTTCATGCCGCCCATCATCTTTTCGGTTTCCGATGCGATGAAGGCTTCGGCCTTGGTGCGCGCATCGTTGATCGCGCTGACCAAAAGATCTTCCAGCATTTCTTTGTCGTTGGGGTTGATAAGCTGCGGATCGATCTTGATGCGGCGCGCATCGCCTTTCACGGTCATGGTAATTTCCACCATGCCGCCGCCGGCCTTGCCGGTGATGTCGGTTGCCGCCATGCGCTGCTGCATTTCTTGCAGCTTCTGCTGCATTTCCTGCGCCTGCTTCATCATCTGGCCGAGATTGTTATTCATACCCCTTCTCCTCCTGCGGTTAAATTCCTGTGCGTTTACGCGTCGCCTTGTTCCTCGCCGTCCGTCACGGGCGCATCATCCCCGGGCACGCCATCAATGGCAACATCATTCTTGTTTGCCTTGCCAAATCTTACATTCGCGAGCTTGGCGCCGGGAAACACCGCAAGCGCCTTTTGCACCAGCGGATGGCTGCGCACCCCTTCGAGCCGGGCTTCGGCCGCCTGCCTATCCTGTTCAGCCAGGCTTGGCGCGCCGCCTTCGCGCGCAACGCTGACAAGCCAGCGCTGACCCGTCCAATCCTGCAGGCACTGACCCACCTGGCTGGCGAAGTTGGCCGCCACGCCGGGGCCTGCGCAAATATCGAGCTTGCCGGGCGCAAAGCGCACCAACTGCACGCTGGCGTAAAGCTGGGAATAGAGACGCGCTTCGCGCTTTTCTTCAAACAGCGCCACGAGTGCGCGGAATGTTTCAGGCATCGAAGCCAAAGCGGGCCCGGCCGCGGCTTCGGCCTGCGCCGCTGCGACAGGTTCAGGGTTGCTGTACGCGACCGCAACCGCCGCGCTGCCGCGGCGCATGGGGGCGGCATAACGTGCCGTAGCGCCGCCGGGCGGACCGCCGCCGGGCGCGCCCGGGCCGGCGCCCGCATCGTCCCCGGGCTGGCTGCGCATCTGGCGCATCAGATCCGCCGGGGTGGGCAGCGAGGCGGCGTAGGCCAGCCGGACAAGCAGCATGGCCGCTGCCTTGGCCGGGTTATCGGCCATTTGCACTTCGCCAATGCCCTTCAACAAAATCTGCCAGGCGCGCGTCAGCGCCGGGATTTCGAGCGCCGAAAGTTCCTGCACCAGCTTGCGTTCATGTTCCGGCAGTTCGGGGCCCTGCAGCATATCGGGCGAAAGCTTGGCGCGCGTCAGCGTGTGCACGAGATCGCATAAATCATGCAGCAGGCTAAGCGCGTCCGCGCCGGCGCGGATCATGTCGTCGAAGATAGTGAGCGCGCCCTGCATTTCACCGAGCAGGACCTTGCGGCACAGATCCATCACCTGCGCCCGGTCGGCGAAACCGAGCATATCGCGCACGTCGCGCGCCGTGATCTGCTTGCCGTCGCGCGCGATCGCCTGATCGAGCAGGCTGAGCCCGTCACGCACCGAACCATCGGCCGCGCGCGCAATCAGCAAAATCGCTTCTTCTTCCGCCTGCACGCCTTCGCGCGCGGAGACATCGGCAAAATGCCGCGCAAGTTCGTGGCTTTCCACCCGGCGCAAATCGAAGCGCTGGCAGCGCGAAAGCACCGTCACCGGCACCTTGCGGATTTCGGTCGTGGCAAAAATGAACTTCACATGCGGCGGCGGCTCTTCCAACGTCTTTAACAAAGCGTTGAAGGCGTTCTTGGAAAGCATATGCACTTCGTCGATGATGTATATTTTGTAGCGCGCCGCGGTGGGGCTGTAGCGCACGCCATCGATAATGTCGCGGATATCGTCAACCCCGGTGCGCGAAGCGGCGTCCATTTCCAGCACATCCGGGTGCCGGTCGGCGGCAATCGATTTGCAGTTTTCGCACACGCCGCAAGGCTCGGCCGTCGGGCCCGCATCCGCCCCGGCGCCGGTGCAGTTGAGCGCGCGGGCGATGATGCGCGCGGTTGTGGTTTTGCCGATGCCGCGCACGCCGGTTAGCATCCATGCCTGCGCAAGACGCCCGGCCTTGATGGCGTTGGTCAGCGTTTGCACCACGGTTTCCTGCCCGATCAGCTCGGCGAAGCTGCTGGGCCGGTATTTGCGCGCCAGAACCCGGTAATGCGGGGCGGCTTCGGCCGCGATCAATGTCGCGGCGGTGCCCGTGGCGGGAAACAAGGCTTCCTCGCCGCTGCCGTCACCCGCTTCCGTCGCTTCCACCGCTGGCTTGGTATTACCGAATAAATCGCTCAAATCACACTCGACCGGTTCAATGCGTTGCAGGAAGTGGGAGACTGGACAGCGACCCGTGCTGAAACTCGTTACGGCTGCTTCCTTCCGGACCTGACCGGATTGGCGAGAGCAACGCCCACCGCCAATCTCCCGTTTTCGGTTATAGCAGGATTCGCCAGCGCGGGGGCAAGTGCATGGAATGCAATAAAAATGCCTGAAAACAAAGGTGCTTTAATAATATCCACAGCGGGATCAATGGCGTGCCGTATGAGATGAACCTAAGTACTGGGGAATGGCAGTGCCTTTCGGGGCTTTAAATGAAACCACCCGCCACGCACAGCATGACGAGTGGAAACCGTTATAGAAACAGGTTGAGAATAACCCGCATGAGTTCGAGCACAGCCATTAGCAGTGTTACCCATCCACGCGGGCCGTCTGGGAATCCCATGACGACCTCCAAATTTTATGGTGATGGTGGGGCGAGCACCGTTACGGCCTATGCCGGTGGAAGCGTACCACCCTTGCGCTCATGCCAGTGGGGACGAACCACTCTTGCGTCTTTTTCCAATAGTGGCGAGCTACCATTACGACCGAATTCAATGTATCCAATTTGATTTCATGACGCAACAGTTTGATTCACAAGATATAAATCAGCGGCTGAATGCTTGTCATCTGCGAGCACAAATTGTTACCATGAGTAGCATTTTTGAAGAACGCTTGTGTTGCCGAGGAAACCTATGAAGAAAGTTTGGTATGCAATGTTGTTCGTTATCGCTTTCGGCATCGGTGATGTTCAGGCAAAATCCACAAGCGTACATGGCCACATGAACCGCAACGGCACTTACGTCATGCCCCATCAACGCACCACGCCGGATTCAAACCGCTTCAATAACTGGTCGAGTAAGGGCAACACGAACCCGTACACTGGCAAGTCGGGAACACAGGAACCGTTTGCCATTAAACCTTATAAGCGTTCCCGCAGGTAGGCATACCAATGACAGCTAAAAACATATGGGAAGAGTTACAGCGCATGGATCAAGTTCTTGTGAACCATCCCGGTTTCCTTCTCCGGGAAGCCAATCTGATTTGGTGGAAAACATGGGTCGTGATGATCGGTGTGGTCGGACTGATAGCAGACGAACCCCACATTGTATGGGCGGTGGCCCCTATATTGGTGTTTTTGAATTTCA
Organism: Alphaproteobacteria bacterium; assembly: GCA_016124955.1. NCBI lineage: Bacteria > Pseudomonadati > Pseudomonadota > Alphaproteobacteria > Alphaproteobacteria bacterium. Next base: position 93,002 of record WGMR01000006.1, read on the forward strand.
GAATTTCTAGCACCTTCCGCCGGGGATTTAAGGATATCCTGTTCTGGCTTGGCACGGAATTACTCACCATATTTCTTTGGCTTATTCTATACGCAGGACTTAACGAAATTGCGCATATGATTGGCAAAAGTCTTCCCGGCTCTGAGCAGGCACATGTATTTGCATGTGTAATAATTTTCAGGGAAATGATGGGAGACTTATTTACCTACGGTGGATTTGCCCTGCAAATTGCGGAGTTTAGAGTGAAAGAAATCCAACGTTCAGGATTCGAACCATGACCGCACAGAGCAAGCTAGTGTCTATGAAAAAACAGTTGTTGCTCGGCGCGCTGCTCGGAATGCTTTGGGGTTTATACAAAGCCCTGTCTTCCAGTATCCCATGGGAGGGCGATGGGTTGCTTTACAATTTAGGCCGCACCGGGGGTGGTGCGATAATGGGCATGTTCGTGGGCCCAATTGTTTTTTGGATTAGAGACAAACTCCAAAAAAGGAATTAAAGGCGCACTTAAGCATTCGCTTTGCGAATGAACTACCGACGATGCTTACACATCGTCCTGTGCCTCCGGCACAGTTTCTTGGCAAGGAAGAAAGCAAAAAAAACAGGTACTCAGGTTCATACCTGAGTGGCGTGCCCGAGAGGATTTGAACCTCCGACCCCCGGTTTAGGAAACCGATGCTCTATCCAGCTGAGCTACGGGCACATCACGATTTCTTTAGCACAAACAGATAATTACAAACACTGCTTGGCACCAGAGAATTTTCATGGCTAGGTTGAGGACTTGTTTCAAATAGTTAGTCAGGTTTCACGTATGGTTATTTTGGGTTTGGGCGCCAATCTGGGGGATCGCCATGCGATGTTTCTTGAGGCGCTGCGGCGGCTCGGCAGCCAGATCAGCATCATCAAGACCTCTCCCATCTATGAAACAGGGGCGCGCGAAGTGCTCGATCAGCCCGATTTCCTGAACGCGGCAGTGCTGGGCCGCACGACATTGCAGCCGCACGAGCTTTTGCAGTTCTGCAGAACCATGGAAAAACAGCTCGGCCGCCTGACCTCGGAACATTTCGGCCCCCGCCAGATCGATATCGATATCCTATATTATAACCGCGAGATTATCGACGATGGCGGTCTGATCCTGCCGCACCCGCGCCGGACGGGGCGGCGCTTCGTGCTCAAGCCGCTCAGCGATATCGCGCCGGACTTCGTTGACCCCGTGACTCATCAGACCGTTGCGGAAATGCTGAACGACCTTGATGATATCGATGACGTACGCCTTTTCGCCAAACAGTGGCCCGTCAAGGTAACCGGCAAGACCGAGGGCGATGAAGACAACAACCACGATTAGCCCGGCCCGGTAACAAACGCCATGCAGCTGCGCGAACTTCTGGCCCGGAAAGACGGCCCGCTTGTCATGGGCATTATCAACGTGACGCCGGACAGCTTTTCCGGCGACGGCGTCAAGACAGACACAGCCGCTTTGCTGGCACAGGCGCGCGCGATGGTCGCGGACGGCGCCGACATCCTTGATATCGGCGGCGAAAGCAGCCGCCCCGGCGCCACGCCGGTGCCTTCGGAACAGGAAATTGCGCGCACCGCGCCCGCCATCGCCGCCATTCGCCGCGCCACCGATATTCCCATTTCCATCGACACCGCAAAGGCAGCCGTGGCCGAAGCGGCAATGCAGGCCGGCGCCAACATTATCAACGACATTACCGCGCTGCAGGGCGACAAAGCGATGGGCGATGTCGCCGTGCGGCACAACGCGCCCGTGGTTTTAATGCACAACCGCGCCCGGCTTTTTGCGGGCAAACTGGCGGGCGACGACAAGCGCGGCGCGGCGCATACCGCGCCGGATTACGAGGACTTTCTCGATGACATGCTGCGCGACCTGAAAAAGCTGGTGCAGGGCGCGAAGGGCACGGGCGTGCCCGAAAACCAGATCGCGATAGACCCCGGAATTGGCTTCGGCAAAACCGTCGAACAGAACCTGATGCTGATCAACCACTGCGACAGGATCGCGGCGCTCGGCTACCCCGTGCTTATCGGCGCTTCGCGCAAATCCTTCATCGGCCACACGCTGGATGCCGAACAGGGCGACCGGCTTGAAGGCGATGCCGCCGTTTGCGCCATTGCCGTTGCGCGCGGCGCAAGCATTTTACGCGTGCACGATGTTAAGCAAATGGCGCGCGTCGTGAAAATGGCGGCGGCAATAACCGCCGCATAGAACCGGGCGTTAGTGCGCTTCGGCCCAATTGCGGGCGCTGCCCGCCTCGGCGACGATGGGCACGCGCAGCGTCACGGCGGGGCGGGGCGCTTCTTCCATCACCTTGCGCACAAGCGCCGTGGTTTCCTCAAGCTCGCCCGCGGGCACTTCGAACAACAATTCGTCATGCACCTGCAAAAGCATGCGGGCCCCCAGCTTCGCGGCCATGAGCGCGGGCGGAATGCGGATCATGGCGCGCTTGATGATATCGGCCGCCGAGCCTTGCAGCGGCGCATTGATCGCCTGCCGTTCGCCGAACGCGCGGCGCATCCCGTTTTTATCGTTGATGCCCGGCACATGCACGCGGCGACCGAAAAGCGTTTCGACATAGCCGTGCTTGCGCGCGAAATCCTTGGTCATTTCCAGCCAATCGCGCAATTCGTGGAAGCGATTGAGATACTGTTTGATGAATTCGTTCGCTTCGCCGGGCGTGGTGCCGACCTGTTTCGCCAGCCCAAAACCGCTGATACCGTAGATGATGCCGAAATTGATCGCCTTGGCGGCGCGGCGACGGTCCGGCGTCATTTTCGCAAGCGGAATACCGAATACCTGGCTGGCGGTAAGCGCATGAATATCGGTGCCTTCATGGAAGGCTTCGATCAAGGCTTTGACGTTCGCGGCTTCGGCCGCGAGGCGCAATTCTATCTGCGAATAATCGACCGAAAGCAGCATATGCCCGTCCGCCGCCACGAAAGCGCGGCGAATGGCACGCCCGTCATCGGTGCGGATGGGAATGTTCTGCAAATTCGGATCGGTCGATGACAAACGGCCGGTAGCCGCGCCGACCAGCGAGAACGATGTGTGTACGCGCCCGGTTTTCGCATCGATCTGCGCGGGCAGCGAATCCGTATAGGTGGATTTGAGCTTGGCGAGGCCGCGCCAATCCAGCACGCGGGCCACGATTTCATGCTGATCCGCCAGCGGTTCGAGCACATCGACGCTGGTGGACCACGCACCGTTCTTGCCCTTGCCGCTCCCGGGCAGGCCCATTTCGTCGAACAGTACGTCGCCCAGTTGTTTGGGCGAACCGACATTAAACTCATGCCCCGCCAGCTTGTGGATCGCGCGCTCCAGCACTGCAAGCCGTTTCGCGAAATCCTCGCTGAGCCCGGAAAGCACGGCGCGATCGAGCAAAATGCCTGCGCTTTCCATATCCGCGACCACGGCGGCCAGCGGCCGTTCGATGCGTTCATAGACCCGCGCCATATGCTGTTGCGCAATTTGCGGCTTCAGGAAATGCCACAGACGCAGCGTGTAATCGGCATCCTCCGCCGCGTAATCGGCAGCTTGCTCGAGCGGAACGCGATCGAACGTCACCTGTTTTTTGCCGCTGCCCGCGACATCGGTGAAAGAAACCATCTTATGGCCGAAATGCAGCTGGACCAGTTCATCCATGCCGTGGCCGTGCGCGCCCGCCGCCAGAACATAGGAAAGCAGCATGGTATCGTCGATCGCGTTAAATGCGATCCCGTGCTGGCCCAGAACCTGCATATCGTATTTCAGATTGTGGCCGATCTTCAGCACCGCGTCATCGGCGCATAGCGGCTTCAGCGCCGCCGCCAGATCGGCAAGCGGAATTTGTCCCGGCAACATCGTGCCCGCGGCGGACGCGAAATCGAACCCGCCGCTGACATCTTCGGGCGCCGAGGGATCGACATGCGCCACCGGCACATAGCAGGCCCGCCCCGGCGCAAGCGCCAGCGAAACGCCAACCAGCTTCGCCGTGCAGGCGGTGAGCGAATTGGTTTCGGTATCGATCGCCACAAAACCTTGCGCCCGCGCCTGCGCCACCCAGCGTTCGAGCGCGGCGCGGTCGCGCACCAATTCATAATTGCGTTTCACCGCCGCAAGCTTCGCGGCATCCGGCGCGCCCGCTTCGGCCAGGGGCGTATCCCCGCCTCCCGCTTCCATCAAATGCACATGCGAAGGTGCGGTTTCGCCCGAAACGCCCATGCGCGCGAGGATCGAGCGAAATTCCTGCGCCTGCAGGAAAGCCACGAGCCTGTCGCGATGGTCTTTTTCCACCTGCAAAGCTTCGATGGGCAGCGGCAGCGGCGAGCGGTCATCGAGCGTCACGAGCTTTTTCGAAAGCCGCGCCTGCTCTGCATATTCGATCAGCGCTTCGCGCCGTTTGGGCTGCTTGATCTCCGCCGCTTTCTTCAACAGATTTTCCAGCGTGCCGTACTGGTTGATCAGCTCGGCCGCCGTTTTAACGCCGATGCCGGGCACGCCCGGAATATTATCGGTGCTGTCGCCCGCCAACGATTGCACGTCGATCACCTTATCCGGCGTGACACCGAATTTTTCCATCACTTCCGCTTCTCCCACCGGTACCGCCTTCATGGGATCGAACATTTCCACGCCTTCGCGGATCAGCTGCATCAGATCCTTGTCGGAAGAAACGATGCGCACCTTGATCCCCTTTGCGGCGGCGGCGCGGGCATAAGACGCGATCAGATCGTCGGCTTCATAATTCTGCGCTTCGACCGCCGGCACGCCATAGGCGCGCGTGGCTTCACGCACCAGCGCGAATTGCGGGATCAGATCTTCGGGCGGATCCGGCCTGTTGGCCTTGTATTCCTTGTATATATCGTTGCGGAAGGTTTTGCGCCCGGCATCGAACACCACGGCGATGCGTTCCGCGTTCAAATCCGCCTTCAGTTTGATAAGCATATTGCAGAAACCGAACACGGCATTGGTTGGCGTGCCATCCGACCGGTTCATGACGCGGATAGCGTGATAGGCGCGGAAAATGAACCCGGAGCCATCGACCAGATAAAGCGTATCGTCCGCCGGGGCCGCTTGCTGCTTTTGTTCCGCCGCCTTAGCCGCCACGATGCACCGCCAGCGCGCCGGGGCCTTGCGTTGTCGGCATAAGTTCGATGCGGTTGATGTTCACATGCTGCGGCAGCGTCGCGGCCCAGAACACGCTTTCGGCCACGTCCTGCGCCGTCAGCGGGTTGGCGCCCGCATAGACGGCATCCGCCTTCGCAGCATCGCCCTTGAAACGGTTGAGCGAAAAATCGGTCTGCGCCATACCGGGCTCTATGTTAGTGACGCGCACGCCGGTGCCGATCAGATCGGCGCGCAGCGCAAGGCTGAACTGCTTAACAAAGGCCTTCACACCGCAATAGGCGTGGCCCCCGGGATAGGGATAGGACCCGGCCATGGAACCGATATTGATGATATGGCCCGCTTTCCGCGCCGTCATCCCCGTCAGCGCCAAGCGTGTAAAAAGCGCAAGCGACTTGGCATTCACGTCGATCATGGTTTCCCAATCGTCGAAATTCGCTGCATAGGCCGGTTCCTGCCCGTGTGCACCGCCAGCATTGTTAATGAGCAGGTCGATATCCTTGAAATCTGCCGGCAGCGCGGCAAAGGCTTGTTCGACCGCCTTGCGGTCGCGCACATCGAGGATCATTTGGTGCACGGGCACCTTGATTTCCTGCACGAGCGTATCGAGCGCGCCCGGTTTGCGGCTGGTGAGCACGAGGCGGCAACCCGCGGCGGCGAAGCGGCGCGCGAAAGCTTGCCCGAAGCCGCCGGTGGCGCCGGTGATCAAAACGATTTTGGGAAGGTAGGCGGCCATTGCCGTTAGTGCGCGCCCGCGGCGCGCGCCCCGGCGGCCAGCACATAACGCCGCCCGCAATAGGGACAATCGACCGCGCCGCCGTGCCCGAGATTGAGATAGACCAGCGGATGGCCAAGCTGCGGCGTGATATGGGCGCCGCTGCCAGCGCCATCGCAACCGACCGAACCGGTTTCGACCGTGATGGTTTCCAGCGGCTGCGCCTTGGTTTTTGCCGTTTCCTGCATCGATTCCCCCGTTGCTGGCGGCATTGTAGCGCCCGCCGCCCTGCTGTCCAGCACAGGCACCGCCGCACTGGACTTCGCCCCGCCAATCCCCATATATAGTGGCCATGCCCGCCAACACCATCCCCAGCCAGCCGCCCGAACACGCGATCGACATTCGCGGGCTTACCAAGACCTATAAGGGCAGCGCCCGCATGCCGCCCAAGACGGCGCTTGACGCGGTCGATCTGGTTGTGCCGCGCGGCAGCATCTTCGGCCTGCTCGGCCCCAATGGCGCAGGCAAATCCACGCTCATCAACATTCTGGCCGGGCTGGTGTTCAAGACCGGCGGCAGCGCCAGCGTGTGGGGCCACGATATCGACACCCATACGCGCCGGGCCAAGGCCGCTATCGGCGTCGTGCCGCAGGAGCTGAACCTCGATGCTTTCTTCACGCCGTTCGAGCTGATGGAGCTGCAGGCGGGCATGTATGGCGTGCCGAAGAAGGAACGCAAGACGATGGAGCTTCTGAGCGCGCTCGGGCTCGCGGACAAGGCGCAATCCTACGCGCGCACGCTTTCGGGCGGCATGCGGCGGCGGCTGATGGTCGCGAAGGCCATGGTACACAGCCCGCAGGTGCTGGTGCTGGATGAACCCACAGCCGGGGTCGATGTTGAGCTGCGTCAATCGCTCTGGAGCTATGTGCGCGCGCTGAATAATGTCGGCACCACGGTTTTGCTGACCACGCATTACCTTGAAGAAGCCGAAGAAATGTGCGACCGCATCGCCATCATCAACAACGGCAAGGTTGTTGCCAACGACAAAACCCCGAACCTGCTGCGCCAGCTGGACAGCAAGGAAATCACCATCACGGTCGATCAGGAAATTTCCGCGCTGCCCGAGCCGCTGCACGTTCAGGGCTTTGAAGCCGTGCCGCCCAACCAGCTGCGGCTGCGCTACCAGCCGAGCGCCACCAAGGTCGGGCATGTATTGCTGGCGGTGCAGGCGGCGGGCATGACGATCGTGGATGTCACCACGCACGAAACCGATCTCGAAGATATTTTCCTGCAACTGACGCGCAGCAAAGCGGCCTGACAAACCCATGTGGGCGCTCGCATCCCTCGGTTACAGCCTGCTGCTCGGCTGGTTCGTGCATGCAAACCGCACATGGCAGATCCCCGGCCGGACGCTGATCATTATACGCGGCGGCGGGCCCGTGCTGCTTCTGGCGCCCGTGCTGCTGTTCTTCACGCCGCCGGATGACCCGGTTTTCTACCTCGCCTGCCTTGGAACCGGCCTGATTGGCTATTTCCACGATGTACGCCTGATGGATGCCGGGGCGCGCTATGGCGGCGCGGTAACATTGCGGGTGCTGCCGCTGGCGTTGCCGCTTATCTTTTTGCTTTGGTTCCTGTTCGACCGCACGCAGGCGGATTATCTGCTGGCGCGCCCGGGCGATCTTGCGATGATCGCGGCGGCGATGGGCGGGATCATGGTTTCCCTGTTTTTCCTGCGCCGCTGCAACGTGACGATGGACGCGCTGAGGTTCGTCGCGCCCATCCTGCCGCTCGCGGTCATCATCGACATCAACAACAAACTGGCACAAAGCCATGCACCGTGGCCCAACAACACAATCTATTACGCCGTGATCGTTAGCCTTGTCCTTTTCATTCTTGGTGCGATCGAGGCGATGATGCGGCGCGAACATGCCACCGCCGTGCTGCATGCACGGTTAAAACAGGGCATGGCGATCGGGATGATTATCACGGCGCTGATGCTGTTCAAGGGCACGGCCATGTATCTTGCGCCCAATCCCGCCTATGTTACGGCCGTGAGCCTTACATCGACCTTCTGGGTCAGCCTGTGGAACCGCGCGCATGGCCGCAAGGATGACGGCAACATCATCGCCGGCGGCGCGCTCGTGATTTTCGTGATGCTGCTGGCGCTTGCGGTCGCGCAAACGCACTAGCGCCGCGCAGGCAACGTACGCGCTATGCCATCGAGCAAATCACCCCACCTGCCGGGGCTGTTCTGCCACCGCAGCTTCAGCGATGGATACCACGGGCTGTTTTCGCGCCGCTCGAACCAGTGATGCGGCGCATCCTTGCCCGCCGACACCAGCACATCGGCGGTCACATTGAGCGCACCCGCCACGTGCGCGGTTGTGTTGCTGACGGTGATCACGTGGTCGCAGGCCGCAACTTGCGCCGCAAACACATCAAGGTTTTGCAGCGGATCGACCGATGGATCGTGGTGCAACCGCCAGCCCTGCTGCTGGCAGAAAGCGATATCTTCGGCGCAATCGCCGTACTGTAAATTGACAAACACGGCATCCTGGTGCGCGAACACGGGGCCCCACAGCCCAAGCGGGATGCTTTTCGGATCTTCATACGTGCGTGGCTTGCTGCGCCATGAAACGCCGATAACGGGCCCTTTGCCCAGCGCGCGATAAATTTCCCGCATCGCCGCGGCCTTCGCGGCATCGGCGCGCAGAAAACCTTTGTGCGCCGGAAAATCAGCATAACCGGCGCGGAAATGCTGCCCCAGCGAGGCGGCGGGAATTTGCAAGGCGGCGGTTTCCGCCAATGGATCGGGCGGCTGCGAACGCGCAACGAATGCAATGCCGGGAAGCGAACGCGCAAACAGCGGCACGAGCCGCTTATCGCATTCCACCACAATATCGGCGCAGCGCGCCATGGCATCGGGCAACAGGGAAGCATATAAAATTTCTTCCCCCACGCCCTGCTCCATCCAGACAAGCAGCTTGCCTTGCGCCGCACCGTCCCAGCGCGGCTGACGGCAGATGCGCGGCACGCTGCGCGGCTTGCCGCCCGGCGCGCTTTGAAACCGCGTTTCATACATCGGCCACGCTTCGGCCAGCCGCCCAAGCCGGAACAGGCTTTGCGACATGTTGAACAGCAGCCGCGGATGATCGCCGAGCCGCGCGCGGGCGCGCTGCTGCCATTCCAGCGAAGCCGGAATATCGCCGCGATCGGCCAATATCTCGGCCATATTCAGCATCGCGCCGCCATGGGCGGGATCAAGCTCAAGCACACGCCGCAAGCCCGCCGCGGCGCCATCAAGATCGCCGGCGGCGCAAGCGATGTTCGCCGCCGTCAGATACAGTTCGGGGTTGCCGGGTTCGTGCGCGCAAGCCGCGGCGGCCTTGGCCTGCGCGCCCGTAAAATCCTTCAGCGCGCACAGCGTGTTGGCCATGTTGTTGAGCAAAGCCGCATTGCCCGGCAGCGCGGCTTCGACCATGCGGTAGATTTCGAGCGCGCCCTGATGCTGCCCGAGATCGCGCAATATGTTGGCGATGGCGAAAAGCAGCGCGGGATCATCCCCCCGGCGCGCGCGGGCCTGGTTCAACGTTTGCAGCGCGCCCTTGCTGTCGCCGCCCGCATGCTGCCTGTGCGCGGCTTCAAGGACGGGATCGACCGTGCCGCCGGCCGGCGCATTCTTCTTTGACATGGGCCGATCATATAAGCATGGCGGCTATCTACAAGCCCCCGGCACGGGCCGCTAGCTTTTGGCGGCAAACTGGGCTAGTTTGCCCCCGTTTCGCCGGACAATTCACGGCGGCACAGGGACCCGTAGCTCAGCTGGATAGAGCGCTGCCCTCCGAAGGCAGAGGTCGGAGGTTCGAATCCTCTCGGGTCCGCCAGTTATCCCCTGCCCCTGTACGAAGCGACGCCCTGATCCGGGATCCAGACAGATTTCGGCGGCGCGCCGGTTTGCCAGAACACATCAATCGGCATGCCGCCGCGCGGGTACCAATAACCCCCGATGCGCAGCCAGGACGGTTTAAGAAAATCGACCAGCCGCCGCCCGATTGAAACCGTGCAATCTTCATGGAAGGCGCCGTGGTTCCGGAACGCGCCCAGATAGAGTTTCAGCGACTTGCTTTCCACCAGCCATTTTCCCGGCACGTAATCGATCATCAGATGCGCGAAATCCGGCTGGCCGGTTATGGGGCAAAGCGAAGTAAATTCCGGCGCCGTGAAACGCACGCAATAAGCAACGCCCGCTTGCGGGTTCGCCACGCGTTCAAGCACCGCCTGTTCCGGGTTTTGCGGCAATTGCGTTTTCCGGCCCAGCTGTTTGAGGTTTTTGTAGGTCTTGGATTTGTCGGACATTTCAACCTTTCGCGGCGTTATACGCCTCTTTATACGCCTCTTTTGTTGCCCCAAAGCATAACATGAAGTTGCGGCAATACATGCGCGCCAAACCAGCGGTCCGCCGCCACGGTTTCAACCAGCCAAAGCATGCGGCGGTTCAGCCCTTCGGTATCCACACAAACCGCCGTTCCATCCACGCCCGGCGGGGTATGGTTACCCGGCTGAAGAAAAACCGGCAAGCCCGGAAACCGCGCGGCGGCGGCGCGCGCATAATCATAATCCGCCTGATCGAAGACAACAAATTTCAACACGGTACGAGGCCCCGGCCCCGCGGCCCCGATACAGGTTTGCAGCGCGTCCCAATCGGTTTTCATCGCGCTCGAAGGCGGCTTGGGGCTCAGCACCAGCACATCAAGATCAGAAAACCAATCGCGGCTGACCGAGCCTTGCGTTTCCATCGCGAATTGATAGCCCTGCGCGCGGCCGAGCCGGATGAGTTCGCCCAGCGGCTGGATCGCGGGGTTGCCGCCGGAAAGAGACACCATGATAGGCACATCGCCCGAAAGCGCCCGCACGCCGGCAAGAATTTCGGGCGCCGTCATCGGCAACCATTCCGCACGGAAGCGGCTATCCACCGCATGCAGGCTGTCGCACCACGAACAGCGATAATCGCAGCCGCCGGTGCGGACGAAAACCGTCGGTTGCCCGATCAGCGCGCCTTCGCCCTGTATGGTCGGGCCAAAAATTTCACTGACACGGATTTCATCCGACGTAGCCGGTGTCATGGCCGGTATTCCGCCCATGTTTTCGGCGTTTCGCTGACGCGCACGGCGACCGTTTTTGGCAAACGTTCCTTGCACCAGTCATAGAAATGCCGGGCAAGATATTCCGCAGTCGTCGTCTCGCTGCCCAGCACATCGTTCAAGTGGCGGTGATTGAAACGTTCGTCGATATAGCGGCCGAGCACATCAAGCTCCTGATAATCGCGCACGAAGCCAAATTCATCCAGCTCGTCCGCCGCAAGTTCAACGAGGACGATATAGTTATGGCCATGCAGCCGCTTGCACTGGTGATCGTCCGGAAGCTTGCCAAGCTGATGCGAGGCGGAGAAATGGAATTCCTTGCTGATCTTGTACATCACGCTCTCTTTTTCCGGATTGCTTCGTGCCAGTAGGCGGCATCGGCATATGTGGTCGGGTCCTGGACGCCGGCCAGGTCAAACGCTTCACGCCGCTCGACGCATGTACCGCAGCGCCCGCAATGCACGACACCGCCCTTGTAACAAGACCAGGTTTCAGCAAAGGGAACGCCATGCGCCGCGCCATCCTTCACGATATCCGCCTTGGGGCCGTGCAGATAGGGCGCAAGCAGCTTGATATCCGCATAGCCTTCAAGCGCATGGTTTTGCATGATCTGAAAAGCATCGATGAAACCGGCGCGGCAATCGGGGTAGATAAAATGATCGCCGCCATGCACGGCCGTCGCTACCGCCTCGGCGCCGCGCGCCATCGCAACGCCAAAAGCGATCGCGAGCATGATCGCGTTCCGGTTCGGCACCAGCGTGATGCGCATGCTTTCTTCGGCATAGTGCCCATCGGGCACATCCGCGCCGCTGGTCAGGGCCGAACCCGTGAGGCTGCCGCCGACTTCGCGTATATCCATGACCTGGTGCGGCACATTCAGGCGCGCGGCGCAAAGCGCGGCGCAATCCAGTTCTTTTCTGTGCCGCTGCCCGTAATCGTACGACAGCAGCCCCGCAAGTTCGTTCTGCGCCGCTATTCTATGCGCCAGCGATACGGAATCGAGCCCGCCCGAGCAGATAACGATTGTCTTCATTCCCGTTCCCTTGTTTATCAGGGTTGGGTGCAAGCTATAGGGTAAGGCCCGGGTTGAAAAGGGGGCGGAATTGCCCGTTTATACCGGCAGCAAATGCCCCAGCGCCGTCATAATACGATGACGATAGGTATGTTCGGCCACCGCACGCTTGTGCGCCCGCTGGGCCATTTGCTGCGCAAAGCCCGGGTTACCGAGCAGGTAGCTGGTTTTTTCCGCCATGTCTTCGGGCGAACGGTAAAAGAGAATTTCCTTTTCCGGCTCGAAATATTTTTCGATGCCTTCCAGATATTCGACCACCTGCGGAATGCCGTAACCCGCGGCTTCGAACGTGCGCATGTTGGTTCCGGCGCGCACGACGCCGGCATGGATGTTGAACGATACGCTGTGCCTTGCATAAATGCCTTCCATCGCATCGTTGGCAACGCCGGGGCGGAATGCAAACGGATGACGCCAGAACACGGGCGCTTTCATAAAATAGTTGCCTACAATTTGCACGGGAATATCGTTCTTCAGCAACTGTTCGATCCAGTAATCGCGCTTGGCATCGCGGTTGCCGATAAAGCACACGCCGTGCCGGCGAACGGCCCGTTGTGCGGGCCGGTGTACCGGCGGATAATGCGCGAAAGGCAGAATGCCGCCGAAGCGATCATGCGGCAACAGCGCAAGCAGGTCTTTTTCATAGCCGGGGTCTGACAGGAACACGCGGCCGAAGGCGCCAAGGTCGCCGGGCTGCATGCGCACATCGTCAACGATATAAAGCACGTTGCGCATATCGGGCCGGATTGCACGGAATTCCTTGCGATAACCGACGAAAAAAACAGCCGCGCAATCCGCCGTATCAATTCTTTGCCGCAAGCTCTGCCACCAGCCTTCCGGATCGCGCTGAAAACGCAAATAGTCCGCAAGGCCTTGCGGGCGGGTCGAGACCCATTCCACCTTCCCCGGAAACATATCTTTGAGGGCATGGCAGAAGTAGCGGCCGAGGCCGCCTTTCCATGGTTTGCTGACGACAAGGATTTTCATATGGCATGCCGTGGATCGGGGTGGGCCGGGCTGGCCAGATTTTTTATACCAAAGCCGGGCATTTTAACAGCCGCTTGCCCGCCCGGGCCGTATCGCCCCATCCCCATGGCCCTTTACCGCATGTTGGGTTAGTGTCGGTTTCCATGAGCGCATCCGATTCCACATCAACCCGCATCGCCATATTTATCGAAGACCTGAGCGGTGGCGGCGCCGAAAAGGTGACCGTGCTGCTGGCGGGCGACCTTGCCGCGCGCGGCTATGCCACAGACCTGATCGTGCAGCGCGCGACCGGCCCCTTCGTTGACCAGGTTTCGCCGCGGGTAAATTTTATCGAGATCGGCGGCAAGAACCCGCTCCAGAGCGTTTTATGGCTTATGCACTATCTGCGCCGCGCCCGCCCCGCCGCCATGATCACGGAAATGGAAAAAGCATCCCTGCTCGGTATCGTGGCCGGGCGCATGGTCGGCTACCACAACATTTTTCCCTGCGTGCATATCGATCTCGCGAGCTACGACAAGATCGATCACCAGATGCGCCGCCGGTTCCTCAAGGTGCTCGTGAGCGTCTTTTACCGGGCCAGCAAGGGCATTATTGCCTGCGCCGAACGGCCCGCAGCATCGATGCGCGCGCTGCTCGGGCGTGCCGCACCGCCGGTGTCGATGATTCAGAACGGCTTCGATCTTGCCGCTTTCCGCGCCGAAGGCGCCGAACCGACCGATCATCGCTGGCTGACGGCCAAAGACAGGCCCGTTTTCGTTGCCTGCGGCAGGCTGACGCAGCAAAAGGGCTATGATGTGATGCTGCGCGCCTTCGCAAGACTGCGCCGCGAACAGCCCGCGCGCCTTATCATCCTCGGGCAAGGACCGCTGCGCGAAGAACTTGGACGGCAGGCAAGCAAGCTTGGTATCGGTGACGATGTCGATTTCGCGGGTTTCCTTAAGAACCCGCTCGCGCTTTTCACAAAAGCGGACGGTTATCTTATGTCGTCGCGCTCGGAAGGGTTGCCCAGCGTATTGATCATGGCGCTGGCGGCCGGGTGCAAATCAATCAGCACCGATTGCCCTGCCGGCCCTTCGGAAATCCTTGATGGCGGAAAATTCGGGCGGCTGGTGCCGGTCGATGACGATGTGGCGCTGGCAGCCGCAATGGCCGATCTGCTTGCCGGGCGCAACGAGCCCGCGGGCAGCGCACAGGAGCGGGAAGCCCATATGCAGCAATATTCCATTGAAAATATGGTGCGCGATTACATCAAGGTAATCGGCGTCTAGCGCCCGCAGACACCGGCATGCCGCCGGGCAGCCGCCGGTATGTTCGTGAATATCCGGGGCTTTTCGCCCTTCATGGCTTATTGCCATATGCGTCAAAATAACTAAACTCGCGCCATGAGCTGGAATTCCGCCCGTTACCGCGATCACTTTGCATCCGTCATCACCGGCCTCAAGCGTGAAGGCAAGTATCGCTACTTCGCCGAGCTTGAACGCAAGTGCGGCGATTTTCCGGCTGCATTGATGCACACGCCGCTGGGCGTGCGGGCAGTCACCGTATGGTGTTCGAACGATTATCTCGGTCTCGGGCAACACCCGGATGTGCGCCGCGCCATGCGGGAAGCGATCGACCGTTGGGGCGCAGGCGCTGGCGGCACGCGCAACATCAGCGGCACGGCGCATGCGCACGTCAATCTGGAACGCGCGATGGCCGCGTGGCACGGCAAGGAAAGCGCGCTGATTTTCGGTTCGGGCTACATTTCAAACGAAGCCGGCCTTTCGACGCTGATCAAATTGCTGCCGGGCTGTATCGTTTTTTCCGATGCCGATAACCACGCATCTATGATTGCGGGCATCACCCGCGCCAAAGCCGAAAAGCATATTTTTCCCCATAACGACCTCGCTGCGCTCGAAGCGGCCCTGCGCGCCGCGCCGCCGGACGCGCCCAAACTGATCGCATGCGAAAGCGTTTATTCGATGGACGGCAGCATCGCGCCGCTGCGCGAGATTGCCGCGATGGCAAAGCGCTATGGCGCGCTTACATACCTCGATGAGGTGCATGCGGTCGGCATGTACGGGCCTGAAGGCGCCGGCATTGCCGCGCGCGAAAAAATCGCGGATCAATTCGATATCATTGAAGGCACGTTCGGAAAGGCTTTCGGCCTTATGGGCGGCTATATCGCGGGCGCACCGGACCTTGTGGACGCAATCCGCAGCCACGCGCCCGGTTTTATCTTCACGACCGCGATGCCGCCCGCTATCGCCGCCGGGGCGCTCGCGAGCCTTGAGATTATCAAGCAAGGTGACGATCTGCGCGCGCTCCAGCAACGGCAAGCGAACCGGCTGCGTTCGCTGCTGCGCCGCGCCGGGCTGCCCGTGCTTTTGTCAAACAGCCACATCGTGCCGGTCATGATCGGCGGCGCGGAATGCTGCAAGGGCGTGGCGGATTGGCTGCTGGAACAGGCCGATATCTATGTGCAGCCCATCAATTACCCGACCGTTCCGGTGGGCAAGGAACGGCTGCGGCTGACGCCTTCGCCCTACCATACCGATGCGATGATCGACGATCTTGTCGGCGCGCTCGATTACCTATGGGCACAACAACATCTGCCGCGCGCGGCGGCCGCCTAAAAGGCTAGATTCCGTTAAACGGCGCCAAAAAAGGCATGAAAAGCCGGACAACCGCCAATCCCGCAGCAGCAATGATCAGGAACATGATGATGTCGCGATTGTCGTTTTGCCCCGGCATAACCCGAATCCGTATGTAATGATCTGCAATAAATAGATCATATTGATCATAGACGCAACGGCGTGGCTGCGGAACATTCCGTTCCATGTCCAGTTTTCCCAAAAACCTGAAAAAACTTCTGCAAAGCAAAGGCCTTAGCGCTTCTGCCTGCGCCCGTCTTTGCGGGCTCGGGGAACGAAGATTCGCCTTTTACGTACAAGGCACGCGCGAACCCAACCTTGATACCCTGACCCGTATCGCCCGTGTCCTGGAGTGCACGACTGACGAATTGCTCGGAAACACGCAGGCCAAGTCAACCCTGAAAGCATCCTGGGAAACCCGTACACTCCAGAAAATGAAGAATTTCGATGCGCGGGAGAAACAACTGGCCAATAGTTTTATTGAACAAATATTGCGGAGCCGCAGGCCCGAAAAAATATATAGGAAAAAACCTAAATCAGGACGCAGCTAGTTAAACACCTCGTTCAGCCATCCGGCGACGGGCAAAACGCCCGGCTGCGGGCCACGGTTGCCGCCCGCACGGTTCATATCGTTGAGCGAATTGGTAATATCCGCACAATCAGCTGCGGGATGCTGCTGACGCAAGGCGCGGGCCATCTTGTCGCGATAAACCTTGCCCATCGGGTGCGCGGCAGGCAAAGGCGGGTCGAAGCTTTGGCAAAATTCAAGGCTTCCCCGCCCCATCGGCGGCGTCAGCGGGCCGGCATGGCCCTTGGCAAGGGCACTTGCGGGCGGGGCAGCCGCGAACAGCAAGGCCATAACGGCTATATGAAAAACCTTATTTCGCATTCATCATCGCCACGGCGGTATCGCCCATGCGGTTTGAGAAACCCCATTCGTTATCGTACCAGCTCATGACGCGCACGAAGTTGCCTTCCATCACCTTGGTTTCCTTGAGCGCGAAGATGGATGAGCGCGTATCGTGGTTGAAATCGGACGAAACCAGCGGCTCGTCGTAATAACCAAGGATGCCCTTCAGTTCACCCGCATCCGCCGCGGCCCTGATGGCGGCATTGACCTCGTCCACCGAAGTATCGCGCGCCATCACGATCTTGAAATCGATCACCGAAACGTTCGGGGTTGGCACGCGCATCGAAACGCCGTCCAGCTTGCCTTTCAGTTCCGGCAGCACGCGGCCCACCGCCTTGGCGGCCCCGGTCGATGTGGGGATCATGTTGATCGCGGCGGCGCGGGCACGATGCAGATCGCTGTGCATGGTATCGACCATGCGCTGATCGCCGGTGTAGGAATGGATCGTGGTCATGAAACCGTGCTTGATCCCGATTGCCTTGTGCAAAACCGAAGCCACGGGCGCAAGGCAGTTGGTGGTGCACGAAGCATTCGACACGACGGTGTGCGAAGCCTTCAGCGCGCCATGGTTCACACCGTAAACGACCGTGATGTCTTCATCGGTCGCGGGAGCGGAGATCAACACCTTCTTGGCGCCGGCGGCCAGATGCTTGCCGGCATCGTCGCGCTTGGTGAAGCGGCCGGAACATTCGAGCGCGACATCGATGTTCATATCCTTCCACGGCAGCTTGGCCGGGTCAGCGACCTGCACGGCCGCAACCTTGTGGCCGTTGACGACAATCGCGTCCGCCTGTGCTTCCGCCGTGCCGGGGAAGCGGCCATGCACGCTGTCATACTTCAGAAGGTGGACGTTGGTTGCGGTATCGGCCAGATCGTTGATGGCGACGACTTCGATATCCTTGCGGCCCGATTCATACAAGGCACGCAGAACCATGCGGCCGATGCGGCCAAAACCGTTGATTGCGACACGAACGGGCATTTTCATACTCCTCTTGTCCGTCACCGAAGCAGGCACAAGGCACAGAGCGCCGTTCCGGCCTGCGCCGGGGTGACGAATGGGTTAAACCAATCGATATTAGCTTTTTAGCAAGTCTTGCGCCGCCGCGGCAACCGCTTCCCCGGTAATGCCGAAATGCTTGAACAAATCGTCCGCCGGAGCTGATTCGCCGAAGCCCTTCATGCCGACAAAGCGGCCATCCGGGCCCAGATAGCGGTCCCAGCACTGGCGGATGCCGGCTTCGACCGCAACGCGCGGCACATCGCCCAGCACGGCGGCGCGGTAGGCTTCATCCTGCCGTTCGAACAGTTCCTGGCACGGCATGGAAACCACCGCGGCATCAATGCCGACCGCCTTGAGCTGTTCGCGTGCCGCCATAGCGACCGAAACTTCCGAACCGGTTGCCAGCAACGTAACCTGCCGCGCGCCTTCAGCATCGGCCAGCACATAGGCACCATGGGCGCACATGTTGTCGGTGGTGGCCGCGCGCAATGTGGGGATGCCCTGCCGGGTAAGCGCCAGCAGGCTGGGCGCGTCGCGCGTTTCCAGCGCAAGTTGCCAGCATTCGGCGGTTTCGATGCCGTCGCACGGACGCATGACCAAAAGGCCCGGAATAGCCCGCAGCGCCGCCAAATGTTCGACCGGCTGATGCGTCGGCCCGTCTTCACCCAAGCCAATGCTGTCGTGCGTCATCACGAACACGACGCGCTGCTTCATCAGCGACGCGAGCCTGATGGCCGGGCGGCAATAATCCGCGAATTGCAGGAACGTGCCGCTGTAGGGAATAATGCCGCCATGCAGCGCCATGCCGTTCATGGCCGCCGCCATGCCATGTTCGCGCACGCCGTAATGAATGTAGCGCCCGGCATAGTTGCCCGCCTTGATCGCACCGAGGTTCTTCACCTGCGTGTTGTTCGAAGGCGTCAAATCGGCCGAGCCGCCCGTCAGTTCCGGCACCACGGGCAGCAACGCTTCAAGCACCTTGCCCGAAGAAACGCGTGTCGCATCCTTGGGTTTTTCTGCCGCGATTTTCTGGCGCAGCGCATCCAGAACCTCGCCCGCCTGTTTGGGCAAAGCGCCGGACATGGTGCGATCGAATTCCGTACGCAGTGCGGCGTTCGCCTTGCCGTGGCGCACAGCCCACGCTGCGCGCGCAACCGCGCCGCGGTTGCCGGCTTCGCGCCACGTGCGCAAAATATTTTCCGGCACTTCGAACGGCGCGTGCGGCCAGCCCAGCTTTTCGCGCGCCGCCTTGATCTCTTCGGCGCCGAGCGGAGAGCCGTGGCAACCGGCGGTGCCGCCCTTGGTGGGGGCGCCGAAACCGATTGTGGTTTTGCAGGCGATCAGCACGGGCCTGTCGGCGCGCAGCGCCTGCTCAGTGGCTTGCGTGATCGCGGCCGGATCGTGGCCGTTAATGTTCGATACCGCCCAGCCGTACGATTCAAAACGCTTCAGCGTATCGTCACTGAAGCTCAGGTCGGTCGGTCCGTCGATCGAAATTGCGTTGTCGTCGTAGTAAACGACAAGGCGGTTGAGCCTGAGATGCCCTGCCAGCGAGCAGGCTTCGTGGCTAATGCCTTCCATCAGATCGCCGTCCGAGGCGATGACGAAAGTACGATGATCGACCAGGTCGTCGCCGAAACGGGCGTTCAGCACGCGCTCGGCCAGCGCAAAACCGACCGCATTGCTGATCCCCTGCCCCAGCGGGCCGGTGGTGGTTTCGATACCCAGCGGCACATCCCGCTCCGGATGGCCGGGCGTTTTGCTGCCAAGCTGGCGAAAGCGCTTCAGCTCGTCCAGCGTCATGCCCTTGTACCCCGTGAGGTAATTCAGTGCATAAAGCAGCATCGAACCGTGACCGGCGGAAAGAATAAACCGGTCGCGATCAGGCCAGGCCGGATCGGCGGCATCAAACTTCAGGAATTTTGTGTAAAGAACGGCGGCGACGTCGGCCATACCCATGGGCATGCCCGGATGGCCGGATTTGGCCTGTTCCACGCCATCCATGGCCAGCGCGCGGATCGCGTTGGCAAGCTCGGTATGGCTGGCGGCGGTCAAAGACGTATTGGGGGAATCTGGCATTGCTATGGTCCGGGCGGCTTGGGTCATGGCGGAATGCTTCCATGGCGGCGATTATCGGCTTCGATATGCCTTGCGGAGCCGCATACGTCAATGCAAAGGATGCATGTCCGGTAAGGCTGTGTATTTCTTACTAATTGACGCCGAGTCCCCTTAGCCGTTACTGTATCTTAACACCGAGTCGGAGGAAATCCATGCAGCGCCTCAGGGCATCGCTCGAAGAGCTTTATGGCGAAATTGAACGCGCCGGCCAGAATTTGACCGAGCAGCAGGAAAAACAGAAGCTGGAACTTGCCAAGCAGGCGGAAGCCCTGAAGGTGAGCCGGGGCCGCGAAGCCAATGCGCTGGCGCTGACGCAGAAGGTGGCGACCAAGCTCGATCACGCCATCGAACGCGCCGACCGTTTGCTGCAAGAACAATCAGCCTGAACGAAGGGGAAAGGCGCCAATGCCCAAGATCATCGTCACGCTTTACGGCCGCGAATATCATGTGAACTGCGAAGAGGGTCAGGAAAAGCGCCTGCTCGATATCGCCCAGATGGTCGATAAGAAAATGCGCTCCGTGGCCGTGCAGGCCGGCAACACCACCGAGCCGCGCCTTTTCATGCTTACCTGCCTTTTGATGGCGGACGAGCTTCTGGACAAGGAAGAAATTTCCGCCAAGACGCACAAGGAGGAGGATATCCTCGTTGCCGCGGTCGAACAAATACGGGGCCGCATGGCCAATTTGTTCAGCGAAGGCGGGCGGGCGTAAGCATTACGCCTTTGTCGTTGATATATAACGACTTATCGCCCTTGTAACCTGCCTGCGCAATCCCTACATTCCCCCTTGGAAGGCTGCTGCGCTGCACGACAGGCTGCAATCCCCAGGGCCGATACCTACCATACGGGAGCTGTCCCTGGCCGGAATCTTGGTTCCGGCCATATGGCGCCCACCTGCACAGTGCAGGCCATGGAGGAACGCAACGCCACCGGCAGACGTGGCGCCTTCCGCTCACCGCCCGCACAGACGGTTTCTATGAACAACGCACCCGACATCAGATTGATCAAGCGCGCCGCGCGCGAAGCGGCTGAAGCCGTGCGCACGGCCGCCAAGCAAGCTGCGCCGGATGCCGGCGCGCGTATGCGCGACCATTTCATCCAGGCCGTTCCCCTGCCGCCTGCCACAACCGTCAGCAGCTATGCGCCGCGCGGCAGCGAGCTGGACCCGCAGCCGCTAGAACATGCGCTTACGGCACGAGGCCATGCGCTTTGCCTGCCCGTTGTAATCGGGCGCGGGCACCCGCTGGCCTTCCGCGCCTACCGGCATGGCGACAGGCTTGTGCCCGGCCATTACGACATTCCCGAACCACTGCCGGAAACGGATGTGGTGACACCGCGCGCGATCCTTGTGCCTTTGCTGGCTTTCGACCGCGGCGGCAACCGGCTTGGTTATGGCGGCGGTTATTACGACCGCTCCGTCACGCTTTTGCGGCGCGAAAGCGGCATGCTTGCGATCGGGGTTGCCTATGCCGCGCAGGAAGTGGATGCCGTGCCGGTGGGCCGCACGGATGCGAAGCTGGACTGGATTGTAACGGAAAAAGAGGCGATCAGCTGTTACTGATCGATGCGCTTTAAAAGCGTTTTGATCTTGCGTGCAAGATCGGCGGTGTGGGCCAGATGTTCCTGCGCCGAAGCCATATGATCGTCCGCGCACAGATAGCGGATATGATCGAGATGCATGCGCATTTCAACCACCGCCCAGCGGTGCGCGACGTTGTTTTGCAAAATAGCGTACAGATCGGCCGTTACGACCTCAAGCTCGCCCATCAGATCGTCGGAAAGATCGCCGACAAGATGCAGCGCATCCTGCGCGTGCTGTTCTTCGTTCATGTCCTGCGGCATCAGCGGCATGCAGGCTTCCTGCATGCGATCGAGCGTATCGAAGGCCTGCGCGGCGGACGCGCGGTAGGTGGTCCAATCGCTGCCCTGAAAAAGATCTAATGCCTTGGCGCCCATGGGGGTCTGCTCCTTCGCTGGCGCTTCTATACCCCAAAGCGAGCCCGGATGCAGCAGCTTTAATAGTTGCGCAGCCCAAAGGGGGTGCATACAGGGCGTTTTGGTTAATCAATGGGGCGCATGGTCGGGAAAGCTATGACTTCCCTTATGCTTTGGCTGTCGGTCAGCAGCATCGCAAGCCGGTCGATACCGATGCCGAGCCCGCCCATGGGCGGCATGCCGAGCGACAGAGCTTTGATGAAATCATCGTCGATGGGATGCGGCGGATCGTCGGGCTTGCGTTTTTGCTCCGCCTGCTCAAGAAAACGGGCGCGCTGCTCACGCGGGTCGTTCAACTCGGAAAAGGCGTTGGCAATTTCCCACGTGTTCACATACGTCTCGAACCGTTGCGCAAGCCACGGCCTTTCCGGATGTGCCTTGGCGAGCGGGGAAATATCCTTCGGCAAATCGATCACATGGATCGGCTGGAACAGCGTTTCTTCCACCTTTTCCCCGAACACCGCCTCGACGATCTGACCCCAGCTCAGCCCCGGTTCGAGCTTGATGCCGGCTTTGGCAGCCGCCGCATGGGCGGCGCCTGCATCGCGCACCGCAAGCAGATCGAGCCCGGTTTTTTCCATAATCAATTCGGCCATGCCCTTGCGCGGCCAGGGCGGCGTAAAATCGATTTCCTTTTCCGCGAAGGTTACCTTGGTGGTGCCGTGCAGAAGCGTGCAGAGATGCGCGACAATCGCTTCCGTGATCTCGATCATCGTCTCGTAATCGACATAGGCCTGATAGAGCTCGAGCGTCGTGAATTCCGGGTTGTGTTTGGGGCTAAGCCCTTCGTTGCGGAAACAGCGGCCGATTTCATAGACCTTGTCCGAAATCCCGCCGATCACGAGCCGCTTGAGATGCAGTTCGGTCGCGATACGCAGATACAGGGGAATATCGAGCGCATTGTGGTGCGTGACGAAGGGCCGCGCCAGCGCGCCGCCCGCAATCACCTGCAGCACAGGGGTTTCAACCTCAAGGAAGCCTTTCTGGTTGAGAAATTCGCGCATGGCGGAAACGATGCGATAGCGGGCGCGCAGCGTAGTGCGGGTTTTTTCATTCGCCACCAGATCCTGTTCGCGGTGGCGGAAACGCGCTTCGACATCCTTCAACCCGTGATATTTTTCAGGCGGCTGTTCCAGCGCCTTGGCAAGCAAGGTCAGCGCGCCGGCATCGACCGTTAGTTCGCCGCGCGGCGTGCGGCGCACGGTTCCGTGCACGCCGACGATATCGCCGAGATCGAGCAACTTGAGCTGCGCCTTGCGTTCCTCGCTGATTGTCTTCAGGTCGTGGAACACCTGCATGCGCGCGGTTTCATCGAGCAGATCGATAAACATGCCGTTGTTGCGGATCGCCATGATGCGCCCGGCGATGCTGACTTCCTTATCCGTCTTGTCGCCCGGCGCCAGCGCCTCGAACGCCTGCCGGATCCGGGCGGCATCGGTTGTGCGGTCAAAACGGGTAATATGGAACGGGTCGCCATGGGTTTCCGTCAGCTTCTGCAATTTCAGCAGGCGCTGTTCGTTATCCGTGACCTCATCCGCCACGGCGGCGGCGTTTTTATTCGTCATAATCTACCTTGAAGAACCAGAAATTGAGCCGGGGGCCGGTTTCAGCTAACCTGCCGATACTAGCCACAAGACCGGGAATAGACAAAATGAAATTCGCCAGCCAGCTTTTAGCGCCCGCGCTTGTCGCGGCAGCCGTCAGCTTCGGTATTTCTCATTTCGGCAGCGATGCAGGCCCACAAACCGCGGGCAGCGCGAAAGAAAGCGTTTATGAACGCGTGATGCGCACAGGCACGTTGCGGTGCGGCTATGTCACCTTCGTTCCGAACGTCATGAAGGACCCGGCAACCGGCGCGCTTTCGGGGCTCGATGTCGATGTCGCGGCCGGGCTGGAACGGCTGCTGGGCATCAAGGTGGAATGGACGGCCGAGGTTGGCTGGGCCACGACCGTCACAAGCATCGAAAGCGGCAAGGTCGATGCCATTTGCAACGGTTACTGGATCAACCCCGCCACCGGCAAACAGGCGCTGTTCTCCACGCCCTATTATTATCAGCCGCTTTTTGTCGTGGCGCGAACGGACGATACGCGCTTTGACAGCGACCTGGGCGCGATCAACCGGCCCGATATCACCATCGCCGCGCTCGATCACGATAACGGCAAATTTATCGCCGAGGCCGATTTTCCGGCGGCGAAGCTGTATCTTTTGCCGGACATGAGCGGCATGGGCGCGCTTTATGAAAGCATCGCGCTGCACAAGGGCGACGTGACATTCGCGGATGCTTATTCGGTCGGCGATTATAACGCCAACAACACCGAACGGCAGGTCAGGGCCACGCTGCTTGGCAACCCGGTGCGGATTTATCCCGTCGGCTACATACTGCCCAAAGGGGATGCGCAGATGAAATCCATGATCGATACCGCGCTGCACGAAATGATTTACAGCGGGGAAATGGGACGGATCATGGACAAATATGAAAAATACCCGAACAGCTTTATCCGCGTGCCGAGGCCGCAATAACCTTATGCGCCCTGCTGCATCGCCGCCCGCACCTTGGTAGCGGAAATGGCTTCGAGCGCCGCGCCAAGCTCGATCTTCTCGATCTTGTAGCCGACATCGCGCCCGTAGAGGATGTTGGTGATGTTGGGCAAGCGAATAACGGCAAACTTGCCTTCATGCTCCGTCATCGCGTCACGGATACGCTTTTCAACTTCGGCAAAACCGAAAGGATTCTTTTCATCGGTTCCCTGCGTATCGCGCACGGCGATGCAAGCCTGCCCGACCCGGGCGATGCCTTCCAGCACCAGCGCCTTGTGCCCGTCATGGAAAGGCTGGTAGCGGCCGACGAACAGCGCGGTCGGTTTCTGCCAATCGAAGCCCATGCCGGTGAAAAGTTGCGCCGCGATCAGGCGCGCATGATGTTCGGCATCCTGCGTCGATACATGGTAATCCACCTTACCCGGTGGCTCGAACAGCTTGGCGGTATCGGCAAAGGGGGTTGGTTGCTTGGTATCGACCCAGATGGTGAAGGCATCGCCGAAGGCAGTGCGCGTTTCCGCGGTGGGGCAAACAAAATCGGCCATGCCGTAATGCCCGGCTTCGACCGCGCGATCACACATCCACCCCATGCGCCGCGCCTGTTCGATACGGTCGCCGACCGAAAAACCGAGATCCTTATTGATGTTCTCGCGCACCGCGTCGGCGTTAAAATGCACAGCCCGAAGCAGCGGTTTCAGGGCGGCCGCCAGAGTGGTTTTGCCCGCTTTCGGCAGGCCCATAATCAGGATCTTTTTCATTTCTATTCCCAAATATTGTTAAAACGTCACCGCCATAATACAAAAACCGGCCCGGCCGTTCCCGGCCAAGGCCCGTTTTTCCCGCGCTGCAGCATGCTTTTCTTCAGATCGGGTGATTCTTTATAGCCAAATATTTGCAGCACAAAACATGCTGCACCGCAAGCATAAGCGGTATTCTTGTGCGATGCGTCATGGAAGCATGGCAACCATATCCGTGGCTTGCCGCATTGTTGCACTTGCGTAATACAGATTGCATCAAGTTTTAGGCGCTTTTGGCGCGATGTAAACGCCCCTTAAACAATGCTTGGTAAAATACCTCATGCGTCCGGAAATTTGCCGGACGTAATTAAGGGGGAGGTTACGATGTCAAAGCTAAACCATCTTGGTGTGATTGTCAGCGTGATCCTAGTCCAGATACTTGGGTTCTTCTGGTACGGGCCGCATCTTTTCGGCGACACAAGCGTCGATATCGGCTCGATGGGCACGATGACAATGGTGCTGACGCTGTTGAACGGCCTTGTGTTGTTCTACTTCCTTGACTGGCTGCTTAAGCTGACCGGCACCAAGGATATTACGGGCGTGCTGAAAATCGCCGTGATTTTCGGCCTGCTTGTCCTTGGCTTGACGCTTGGCATGCACAATATCGCGCTTGGCAAGGGCGTTCATAGCCTGCTGATCGATGGCGGCTATCAGCTGATGTCGATGCTTCTGGCTGGCAGCATCTTGCTGAAACTGAAGAAAATCTAGCTTAACGGCTAGCAAAAAACTGCGGGGCCGGGAGAATATCTCCCGGCCCTTCCGCATGTTCGCGCACAGCTTGACGGCACCGGCATCAATGGGGATAGTGGCTTCGCTGCTCTTCTAACGCAGGGAGAAACCCTATGCGCCGCTTCATTCCATTCGCCTTTGCCGTTCTGTTCGTTTTTGCCGCCATGCCGTTGCATGCCGCCGGGATCGGCGAGCCGGCGCCCGATTTTACCGCGCCCGATACCAACGGAAAAACCGTCACCCTGTCGGCGCTTAAGGGCAAGATCGTGGTTCTGGAGTGGACCAACCATGATTGCCCGTTCGTGAAAAAGCATTACGGCAGCGGCAATATGCAAGCCCTGCAGAAAAAGGCCGCCGCCGACCATGTTGTCTGGATTTCCGTGATTTCGTCAGCCCCGGGCCACCAGGGTCATGTCAGTGACGAGCAGGCAAACGAAATTGCCGCCGAGCGCGGCGCTTCGCCCGCGCATATCATCCGCGACGAAAGCGGCGAGATTGGCCGCATGTATTATGCGCGCACCACACCGCATATGTTTGTGATCGACAAAGGCGGAATGCTTGTTTACGCGGGCGCAATCGACAGCATTCGCAGCACCGACCAAGACGATATCGCGAAGGCAGAAAATTATGTCACCGCCGCGCTTGACGCGCTGAAAGCGGACAAGCAGGTCGCGACCGCTTCGACGCAATCCTACGGCTGTTCGGTCAAATACTGATCAGTGCGCCTGGCCGCCCTTGAGCAGGTAATCGAACAAGGCGAACGGGTCTTCGAGTGTGCCGCCCCATTCTCCGGACGCCGAAGAACACATGGCGCGGTAGATTTTATAGGCGGTTTGCGGCGATACGCCGCCCACACGCGCGCCTTCGCGCTGCATAGCTTGCGAAGGCTCGAGCGGCAGGAGCGAGAAGCCGGCATCCCCCAACGCACCGACAATATCAAGCGCCACGCCGTAATACCGGCTGCCTTCGGTTTCTTCCAATACCGGCTTTACTTTTTTCTCCCCGCTCATTCATGCCTCCGTTGCAAATACCGGAAGCGCGATTGCGCCTCCAAGCACTTGATCCGCAAGGACTGTGCCAGACAGAAACGCGCATATGCACGCATGAAGAGCGTGCAATATCAATGCGTCAAAATTGGATCAATTGTGAGATTCTTTGCGTATTGCAGCGCGTAGCGCCGCCGATGTTGCAATTTGCAACACAGCCTAGCCCGGCTGAAATTTCTTATTAAGAAAAACCGTAAAGGCACTGCCGCCGGGGGTCTGGGCCTTCGCGGAGCGGATCACTGCGCTATCACGCGCGCCGGCGGCAAGATTCGGGTTTTCCGCAAGCAGCTGATCGTAGCGATCGGCCCACTGCCTCATTGCCGCCTTGCTGCCGGTCCTTATGGCTACCATTTGCAAAAGGCGCAACGCTTCTTGTGGCGTCAGCGCGGCAGAACGGGCGACAATAACGCCGCCCGCCGCCTGCATCATTTGCGAAGTGGCGGTATCGGATTGAAGCACAGCCTTGGCCGGCTCTATGGCTTGCATGGGGCGCTTGCCCTTGGTATCGACGCGCGCGACCCATAGCGCCGCTTCGCGTTTCGGCCATCCTGCCGGATCGGCCACGCGCAGGGCATCCGCCGCGACATCGATGATAGCGGGATCATTGATGCCCTTCAGGCTTGTTTCAATGCTGGCAGCGACACGGCGGGCCACGACGCCGCCTGCGGGCAGCATGTGCGCCGCTTGCGCATAGGTCAAAACGGCAAACAACTGTTTGTTCTCCGCAACCATCTTATCGGCTACAACTTGCAGAGATGTGGCCAAGGCGGCCGGGTTGGGGCAATCGGCGGCGCGCGAAGCAAGCGCCGTGAGCGCGGCCCTGACATCATCCAGCCGTGCCCGCCCCAATTCGCCAACAAGCTGCACAAGCTGCATGGACGCGGTTTGCAGATCGTTGCTGCCCGCGGCGGCATGCACAACGGCAAGCTGGGCCAGATGGAGCGCCGGGGCTTTGCGGTCGATTGCGGTGAAATGACTGGCAATGCCAATAAGGCCGGCAACCAGCTTGCCCGGTTCCGGGCAATCGCCCGCGCGCGCCAGCACGGCTTTCGTTGCATTGTCGAGCACGCGCCAATCGCCTTCCGCTACGGCGCCAATATTCGCGGCAATTACCGTCAGACGATCTTGCAGCGCGGCGCCTTGTGCCACCATAACGCCGTCAAGCGCCTTCAGCACAGTTTGTGCCGGATTGACGGGTGGCGCGGCGGCGGCGAGACGGGCTTTCGCCTGCTCCGCGGCATCGCCGGTCAGGCTAAGTTTTCCCCGTATGCGTTTTGGCGGTTCCGCCATGTCATGCCTTCAAAAACATCCGTTAAATATCCGCCGCAACTTAGTGGGCATGGCAGGTAGCGTGCAATCAAAAAGCAACGGCATTAACCAAGCCTGCGGAAAGATTCGCGGCCATGTTGGTTAAAATCGGGAGAGTTCAGGCTGCCTTGGCCTTTTTGGGCGTGAGCGTCAGCCCGTCTTTGCCGGTAGCGACCGCAACCGTCTGGCCATCGCTGATCCTGCCCGCGAGCAATTCTTCCGCCAACGGGTTTTGCAGCACGCGCTGAATCACGCGCTTGAGCGGCCGCGCGCCGTAAACCGGGTCGTAGCCCGCTTCGGCCAGCCAGTTGAGCGCATCCTTGCCGATTTCAAGCTTCAAATTGCGTTCGGCCAAAAGCTTTTGCAGCCGCGCCAGCTGCACTTCGACGATCCCGGCCATGTTGCCGCGGCTTAAACGACGGAACAGCAAAACTTCATCGAGCCGGTTGAGGAATTCGGGCCGGAAGTGGCGGCGCACAACCTCCATCACGCCATCGCGTGTTTGCGGGGTCAGATCATCGCCTTCCTGCCCCGCGATCAGATCGGAACCGAGGTTGGATGTAAGAACGATGATGGTGTTGCGAAAATCGACCACGCGACCCTGCCCGTCCGTCAGGCGCCCGTCATCAAGCACCTGCAGCAACACGTTGAACACATCCGGGTGCGCTTTTTCAACTTCGTCGAACAAAATCACCTGATAGGGCCGGCGGCGGACCGCTTCGGTCAGCGCGCCGCCTTCCTCATACCCCACATAGCCGGGCGGCGCGCCGATCAGCCGCGAAACTGCGTGCTTTTCCATATACTCGGACATATCGACGCGCTGCATCGCCGTTTCATCGTCGAACAGAAAAGCGGCCAGCGTCTTGCAAAGTTCGGTCTTGCCCACGCCGGTGGGGCCGAGAAAAAGAAAAGAACCGATCGGCCGGTTCGGATCCTGCAGCCCGGCACGGGCGCGGCGCACGGCGGCGGCAACGGCCGTCACCGCCTCATCCTGCCCGATCACGCGGCGCTTCAATTGCTCTTCCATCTGCAGCAATTTTTCGCGCTCGCCCTCCATCATCCTGTCAACCGGAATGCCGGTCCAGCGGCTGACGACGGCGGCGATATCGCTATCCTTCACGGCTTCATCGAGCAACGCATTCTCGCCCTGCTGTTCTGCCGCTTCCAGCTTCTTTTCAAGGCCGGGGATGATGCTGTAGGTCAGCTCGCCCGCACGGGTGAAATCGCCCTTGCGCTGCGCCGACTCAAGATCTGCGCGCGCCTTGTCGATTTCCTCTTTCAGCTTCTGCGCGCTGTGCAATTGCTGCTTTTCCTGCTGCCAGCGCGCCGTCAGGCCTGCCGATTGCGATTCCAGCGTCGCCAGCTCGCCTTCAAGCTTGCCAAGCCGCGCGACCGAGGCTTTGTCGGTTTCCTTCTTCAAGGCTTCGCGCTCGATCTTCAATTGCACGATTTTGCGGTCAAGCTCGTCGATCTCTTCGGGCTTGCTGTCGGCTTCCATGCGCAGCCGCGCGGCCGCTTCATCAACCAGGTCGATCGCCTTGTCGGGCAAGAAGCGATCGGTGATATAGCGGTTGGAAAGTGTGGCGGCGGCCACGATCGCACCGTCGGTGATGCGCACGCCATGATGCAGCTCGTATTTTTCCTTCAGCCCGCGCAAAATGGAAATCGTATCTTCCACGCTGGGCTGGGAGACGAAAACAGGCTGGAAGCGCCGCGCCAGCGCGGCATCTTTTTCGATATACTGGCGGTATTCATCAAGCGTGGTCGCGCCGACGCAATGCAGATCACCGCGCGCCAGCGCCGGTTTCAGCATATTGGAAGCATCCATCGCGCCTTCGGTCTTGCCGGCGCCGACCAGCGTGTGCAATTCATCGACGAACACGATAATTTCGCCCGCCGCCGCCGCGATTTCCTGCAAAACCGCCTTTAACCGTTCCTCGAACTCGCCGCGATACTTTGCGCCCGCAATCAACGAACCGAGATCGAGCGAAAGCAGTTTTCTGTCCTTCAGGCTTTCCGGCACATCGCCCTTGATGATGCGTTGCGCCAGACCTTCCACGATCGCGGTCTTGCCCACGCCGGGTTCGCCGATCAGCACGGGGTTGTTCTTGGTGCGGCGTGCCAGCACCTGGATGGTGCGGCGGATTTCCTCGTCGCGCCCGATCACGGGATCGAGCTTGTTGTCGCGCGCGGCCTTGGTCAGATCGCGGGTGTATTTCTTCAGCGCTTCATAGCCCTGCTCGGCCCCGGCGCTATCGGCGGTGCGACCGCCGCGCATATCGTTGATCGCTTTATTCAGCGCGTCCGGCTTCACGCTGCCCTTGGTCAGCGCCATATGCGCGCCGCTGGGCACGGTTAGAAGCGCAAGCAAAAGATATTCGGCGGTGGTGAAGCTGTCGCCCGCCTTCTTCGCCATTTCTTCGGCTTGCGCGAACACGCGCGCGAGTTCGCCGGTCAGATACAATTGCTCCGCGCCGCCGCCCTGCACCCTGGGTTGCTTGCCCAGATCGGCATCCACCGCCGCCAGTACGGTTTGCGCATCGCCGCCTGCGGCGGCGATCAGGTTCTTGGCCATGCCGGCGCTGTCATCCAGCAACACCTTAAGCAGATGTTCGGGCATCAGCCGCTGATGCTGTTCGCGCAACGCCAGAAACTGCGCGGATTGCACAAAACCCTTGGCGCTATCGGTATATTTGTTGAGATCCATGCTTCTGCACCTTATTCCATAGTCGTTACTATAGATTTAAGCAGCATTTGCCAGTTTACAAGGTGCCGGAATTAGCGAAAAACCAGCTTTTTTGAGGCCGTAAAATTGAACACCAGCCCGGCGGCCGAACCGGGCACGACCGCAAAAACCGGCTGCGCGGCAAAGAACGGGATGAAGGTGACGCATAGCGCATAGATCGCATAATTGATGCAGGCGCCGACGGCGTTTGCCGCCACGAACTTCGCCCACTGCCGCAATGCGGGATCGGTCGAAGGAATATCGCGGAAGGTCAGCGCGCGGTTGAGCGCCCAGGTTACGAAGGAAGCCGAGAAGAAGGAAAGTACGCGCCCGAAATAAGGCCCGGCACCCAGCAGTTCGGTCACCACCCAAAGCGCGGCCATATCGGCGAACATGCCGATCGCACCGCAACCGGTAAATGTAGCGAACTGCCGCAAGGTTTGGTGGCGCAGCAGCTTACCGATCATCACGTGCGCCGGGTGCGGGAACGTTCAGATAACGCATGCGCTTCATTTCCATTCTGCCGCGCGTGACGGTATCGAGGATCATGCCGCAAGCAAGGCTAAGGAAGGCCATGATCATCAGCCCGGTCGATAAAATCGCCGTCGGCATGCGGGGCACGAGGCCGGTTTCAAGGAATTCAACCACAATCGGCGCCGCAAGCACGACCGAGATAAAGGCAAATAGCGCCGCCAGCAGGCCGAAGAATATCAGAGGCTTTTCTTCCTTCACCAGCACAATGATGGTCCAGAGGATACGGAACCCGTCGCGGAAGGTGCTGAGCTTGCTGGCCGAACCGACGGGCCGTTCCTTGTACGGCGTCGGTATTTCTGCGATCGGCATGCGCAATTCAAGCGCATGGACGGTAAATTCGGTTTCCGTTTCAAAACCGGCCGCGAGCGCGGGAAAGGATTTAACAAAACGGCGCGAAAATATGCGATAGCCCGAAAGCATATCCTTGAAGCGGTTACCGAAAATCCAGGCGACCATGCCCGTCAGCATCACATTGCCGAAACGGTGGCCGGGGCGATAAGCTTTTTGTCCGCCCGCGGCGCGCGCACCGTTGACCATATCGAGCTGCCCTTCGACCAGCGTCTCGACCATGCGCGGCGCCGAGGCCGGGTCATATGTATCGTCGCCATCCACCAGAACATAAATATCGGCTTCGACATCGGCGAACATGCGACGCACCACATTGCCCTTGCCGCGCAGGCTTTCCGCCCGCACAACCGCGCCGGCGGCGCGGGCCAGTTCGGCCGTGCGATCGGTCGAGTTATTGTCATAGACATAAACGGTGGCCGAAGGCAGCGCGCGGCGGAAATCATCCACCACCTTGCCGATGGCGGCTTCTTCGTTATGGCACGGCACCAGAACGGCGATGCGGAGGTGGGAAGGAAGGCGGACGGCGGGGTCTGTCATGCCGGTAGCCTATCAGAGCTTTTGCACATCGCACAATATGGGGGCTTCGTAGAGGTTGTCTTCCATATCGCGGCAACTGGCGGGGTCGGCGCGAAGGCCGAAATGCGCCAGCGCGCCGTTCCCGAGATCGACCTGCCAGCGCGGAATAAGCAGCAGGAACGCGCCGCCCGCCGCCTTGTGCGCTTCAAGCCGCTGGCGGATCACCTTATTGATCCCCTTATCCTCGCCCGGCAGCGCAAAGTTGCTTTCCACGCGCACAACGGGCATAGCGGGCGGGAAGAAGGTCGCGACATAGCTGTAGGGTTCCTTCCCCGCCATCAAAAGCATGGTGTTTTCCGGGTTTTCCACGGTCGGTACGGTCACGCGCGCGAAATCGCGGTTCCAGCCTTCAAGCCGGCCCCAATCTCCCGGCTGTACGCTGCAGGCGGCCACAAGCAACAGGCCCATAGCGAGCAGAGATTTGGTTTTCGGCGCAAGCGGCAACAGCCCGATCGCAAACACGATGCCAAGCGGCGCCAACATTTCAAGCGGCACGAGATAACGATAGATGCCAAACATCAAAACCCAGAACGCGTAAGCTATCGCAGCAAACCAAAGCACGAAGTGCGCGGGTTGCGGCGGCATGATGATCTGTGCGCTATCACGCCCGCGGCCTGCGACCAGCGCGATCAGGGCGCAGACAGGCAAAAGCGCGTACAGCATGGGAATGCGCCAATCGCGCCACGGAATTTCGCCAACCAGTTCCGGTGCGGCGGCGAAGCGGAACGGAAACAGCAACACGTCCCAAAAACCGTAAGGCACGAATTTGATATCGCGCGCGCTGACCGGCGGCGCGAAAGGGGAGCCGAACAGATCGTTGAAATAGGGAAAAACCGGGCTGCCGTAATGCACGTATAAAAACCAAGACCATGCGCCGTGCGCAACAACAACCCCGGCGGTGATGCCAAGCCCGCATAAGAAGGCCAGTCGGAAACGCCGCAAGAACGGCCCGGAAAACGCGAAGCAGGCGGCCACCAGCGCAACGCAAAACCCCACAGCCGTAAGCTTCAGCCCCATCGCCAGCCCGGCGGGCAGCCCGCACAGCAAGGCAAGCGGCAGCGCCCGCGCCATGGGCGCATAAAAAAGCCTTTCATGATGCGTCACGACAAGCAGCAGGGAACCAAGGATGCCGATGCTGGTAATATTATCATTGAAGGTGGTGCCAAGCTGCGCGAGCCCGCCGCCGCCAAGCATACCGAGCAAGGCGAGTGCAGCAGCGGCCAGCACACGGCGGCGCGGGCTGGGCACCAGCACAAGGCTGTAGGCCAGCAGAAACAACAGAACGGCGTTTAAGCCCTGCGCCGCCCCAAGCGCAAACCCGACCACCATGCCGGGCAGCGCACGCGCCATCAGATAGAACGGCACATCAAGCAACGGGTTATAGAAAAACGGTGTCTGCGAGGGCAATACATCGAACCCGTGGCGACCGTTCAGCAACGCATAGGCATTGTACCAATGATAGTTGCGCAGATCCCAGTTGGCATCCTGCCCGAGCGTCAATGCAAGCAGCCCGAACAGAACCGGAAAGGCGAACATGAGAAGATTCGCGAGCCGCCGCGCACCGGTACGCGGCGGCGGAAGCAGCGCAAAGACCGGTAAATGTGCGGCACCGGCCATGGAAGGGGCTTAGCGCAAAATGCCGCGCAGATGCGCCTGGATATTTTGCTGCATCTGGGTGTTCAGATCCGCCATCATGTTATTGAGCATAACTTTCCAGGCCGCAGCGCGCTCATACGGTTCGGAATCTTCGGGCAACGTGATAAAACGGGAAACAGATGCGCTGGCATAGCCGCTATAGCCGTCATCCGGCACTTCGGCATTCACGGCCAGCTCAAGCTTGCCGATCCATTTTTCCGCCTGCTGGCGCTTGAACATGGCATCGAAGCCCTTGTCGCGCGACAATGTCTCGCGCTTCACTTCGGCCACATTGATCAGCACGGTGGCATAGCCCTTGTAGCCGACGGCCTTGATCCTGTCGCCCACCCATTGCTGCACGGCGTCTTCCAAGGTCGGCTTCAGCAAATGGCCGATATAGGGCGGCTGTTCCGGCGTCTGCACCGCGTTGCTAACCGTGCTGACGCGCGCGACATTCAGGTCGATTGTGCCGAGCGAGGAATAATCGAGCTTTTGCGGTGGCGGCGCGGGCGCGGGTTCCGTGGAACAGGCGGCGAGAAGCAGAACGAGCGAAGCGGCGAGAATCTGGCGCATGGCAATCTCCGGGAGGCTGGGCCACCATATTATGCGGCTGCGCCAAACTTACAAGGGATTGCGGCAATTTAAGGGCTGGCGGGGTTATCTGCGTCCGCGAACAGCGCTGCGCGCTGCGCGGCATCGAAACTGTAGGTGGCATTACAAAACTGGCACGTGATGGTTACGAGGCTGCCTTCCACCATATCTTCGACCGCCTTGCGCCCGAACATACGCAGCGTGCCGTTGACACGATCGCCGCAATTGCATTTGTGCCTGAGATTATGGGGGTCGAAAACGCGCACGCCGTCTTCATGGAACAGGCGAAACAAAAGGTCGTTGGCGGCGATGCTGCGTTCGGTCATCTCGCTCACGCTGCACGTGCCCATCAGAAGCATGGCGCGGTGCCAGTCATCTTCTTCCGTGCTGCCCGGCGGCGGGCGGGGTGCACCGCCTTCGCGCGGGATTTGCTGCAGCATCAGCGCGCCGCCGCGCCATGCGTTATCAGCGCCTTCACTGGCACCCGCGATGATGCCGGTGGGAATTTGTTCCGACTGGCGGAAATAATACTGCGTGGCTTCGGCAATGGTGCTGCCGCGCAACTCCACGATGCCTTGATAGGTATCGCGCCCGGGGCGGTTGCCCTGATCGACCGTGAAGGAAAGATAGCCGCGACCGAGCAGGCCGACGCCCGCATCGCCCATCTTCGCCACCGCATCGTGATCGAATTGCGCATAGGCGCGCACATCCCCTTCGCTGCTGACATCGACGACGAGCAGCGTGACCGGCCCGTCTCCCTTCGATTGCAGCGTGAATTTGCCGACATATTTAAGCGCAAAAGCGAGCGCGACCGCCACGGCGGTGGTTTCGGCCAGAAGCCGCGCAACCGGCATGGGGTAGGCATGCTTTTTCAGGATGGCATCGAGCGCAGGACCAAGACGAACGAGGCGGCCGCGCAGATGGCTGCTTTCGATCTGGAACGGCTGCACAAGGTCGTCGGCCATATTTGATACGACGGATGGCATGCGGTAATTGTAACCGTATGAAAGTTAGACTTGAGTTAACGACGGGAAACAGCCGGTATTATAGTTTTTTCCAACCTTGCACCGCAAGCCAAAGCATTGCACTCTGGCCAGCATGGCCAAGAAATTTATGCCTTTCCTCATTAAAACCGCCTGCGCGGTCGCTTTGGCATGGACTTGCCTGTGGTTTGCCGCCGCACATGTAAGCGAGAACGCGGTCGCCGATTTCGCGCTGCGCGAAGCGCGCGCCGGCAATACCGTATCCTATGAAATAACCGGTAAAAGCGGGTTCCCGTGGCGCGTAACTTTCAACCTCGCCAATGTCACCTGGCACAACGGGCGCGGCTTCGATCTTGAAAGCGAAACGTTGCAGATCGGCGTTTCGCCGTGGAACTGGTGGCGCTTCCGCGTCACGTCAGACAAGCCGCTGACACTGGCCGCGCCGTTGCTTGGCAATGCCGTCGTTATCAAGGCCCATGCCGGCAGCCTCGGTTTCCTGCTCGATCTTTCGGACGCAGCGGCATGGCAACCGGCGCTTGCGCGCGGCAACGGGCTACGGCTTGAACTTGCAGCCACCGCCTTGACCTTTCCCGGCGGCGGCATACCCGGCGGCGCTATCGAACGGCTCGCGCTCGCGTTGCATTTCACCGGCGGCCTGCCGCGCGGCGCGGCCGCCGAGCTTGGGGCGTGGCGCGACAATGGCGGAACCATCGAAATTGAAAGCATCGCGCTTGAACGCGGCGCGCTGCGCTTGCTGGCGGACGGCACTATCGCACTTGACCGCAACCTGCAGCCGGAAGGCGCGTTGGGGAGCAAGATCACGGGTTTTCAGGAAGCGGTTGACGATCTTGTAGCGGGCGGCACGATGGACCGCACGCTGGGCGGCGTCGTGAAAGGCGCACTGCTGCTGTTCAGCAAACCGGATAAGGAAACCGGCATGCAAACGGTTGACGCCCCGATCACGGTGCAGAACCGCTCGCTTTACATCGGGCCGATAGCGGTGCTGAAGCTGCCCGAACTGCAATGGCCCTAGAAAAACCCGTTAGGTGACGGCGGGCGCGGCGGCAAGAATGCGGCGGCGCAGCAGCAGCGTAATCACCATGCCAACCTCGAACACAATGATATAAGCGCAGCTGAATACGGTCGCGAAGTTATAATTTTCGATGGCCATGATGGCGAGTATGTATTTTATGGCACAAAGCAAATATGTAAGCGCCGCTTCTTCCTGCGGCTTGCTCCATGATTTGCGGAAAGTCGGCGCGTAGGAAACGATATCGACGATAAAGATAAGAATGAGCGCGCCGGTCGGGTCATCGGTCAGATACCAGAGCGGCAGCGCCATCAACCCGATGACAAGGCACACCCAATCGCTGCGCGTGATGTTCTTTTCGCCCCTGAACAGGGCCAGCACGCACACGATGCCGCAGCAAATAAAAGTGATGCCCATCGTCCAGGCACCCGGCCCCGCGCCTTCCAGGAATTGCGCGATCACGACGATCAGCGCGTTGAGCGACCACATACCCCATGAAAATACATGCGGCTTGCACGTCCCGCGCGCGATGCCGAAAAAATAGGGCACATAGCTGGCAATGCCCGTAATGACGGCGGCCAGACCCAGCGTTTCCTTAAGGTCCATGAGGAGCCGCCTATTTGCCGGGCTTCAGTTTCTGGTCTTCCGGCACATGCTGTTTTGCGTCCACAATACCGCGGCGGATCGCGCGCGTGCGCGTGAACAGATTGAAAAGCTTGTCGCCCTCGCCATGGCGGATCGCGCGTTGCAGCGCGGTCAGATCCTCGCTGAAGCGCTGGATCATTTCCAGCACCGCTTCGCGGTTGTTGAGAAACACATCGCGCCACATGGTCGGGTCACTGGCGGCTATGCGCGTGAAATCGCGGAAACCGCTGGCAGAATAACGGATCACTTCGGTTTTGATATCGTCGGCCAGATCGGTCGCCGTACCCACGATAGTGTAGGCGATCAGATGCGGCAGATGCGAGGTGATGGCGAACACCTTGTCATGGTGCACGGCTTCCATGGCCTCGACCGTCGCGCCGCAGCGCGCCCACATTTCCGTTACCTTCTCCACCGCCGCCTTGTCCGTGCCCGGCGGCGGCGTAAGGATGCAATAACGCCCTTCGAACAGTTCCGCGAACCCGGCATCGGGACCCGAATTTTCCGTACCCGCAATCGGGTGCGCCGGCACGAAATGCACGCCCTTCGGAAGATGCGGCGCAACATCGCGGATCACCGATTGCTTGGTCGAACCCGTATCCACCACTATCGCACCCGGCTTCAGCGCCTGCGCGATATCGGCCGCAACCGCACCCATGGCGCTGACCGGCACGCCAAGCACAACAAGATCGGCATCGCGCACGGCTTCGGCATTGCTGCCCGTTACATGGTCGCCTAAACCGCGGGCGCGGGCGCGCTCCACATGATCCGGGTTTGCGTCGCCGATGGTTATGGTGCCGGCCATACCGTGCTTACGCAGCCCAAGCGCCAGCGAAGAGCCGATCAGACCGATGCCGACAAGCGCGACCTTGTTAAACAGCGACTGGTTCGGCATGGCTTTCCTGTTCAAGGAACTGGTTGATCGCACCCATAAGCTTTTTCATCTGGTCTTCGAGCCCGATTGTGATGCGCACATGGGAAGCGAGTTTATAACCGTTCATGGGACGAATTTGTATTTTCTGCGCGGCAAGGTGTTTAAGCAGCGCCCCGGCGCGTTCGGGGCTGCCGAAATCCACGAGCACAAAATTGCACACGCTCGGGCACACCTTGATGCTGTTGCGCGCCGAAAGTTCACGCACCAACCAATCGCGCCACTGTGCGTTATGCGCAACCGAACGGCGGATAAAATCCTTATCCTGCAGTGCGGCGATGGCGGCGGCGGCGGCGGGCATGGCGATATTGAAGGGCTGCCGCAGCTTGCCAAGCACATCGATGATGTTTTTCTGACCATAAGCCCAGCCGACACGCAGCCCGCCAAGCCCGAATATTTTCGAGAAGGTGCGCAGCACGACAACATTCGGGTGCTTGCGCGCAAGCGCGATGCCGTCGCTATAATCCGCAGCCGTGACATATTCCGTATAGGCGGCATCGAGCGCCAACACCACATGCGGCGGAACAGCCGCATGCAAGCGCTCAACTTCGGTCGCCGTAATATAGGAACCCGTGGGGTTGTTCGGGTTGGCAAGAAAGATAACTTTCGTGCGCGGCGTGATCGCGGCGATCATGGCATCGACATCGGTGCGCAGATCGTGTTCGGGCGCCGCCACGGGCGTGGCCGAAGCCGCCCGCGCCGCAACCGGGTAAACCCCGAAGCCATACTGGCTGTACAAAACCTCGTCGCCCTGCCCGGCATAGCCGCGCGCGATCTGAAGGATAAGATCGTCCGAGCCCGTACCGCAAACAATGTTGTCCGCTTCCAGGCCATGTGCCTCCGCAAGCGCATGACGCAAATCGCAGTAGGCGATATCGGGGTAGCAATGCAGCTTGGCAGCCGCCGCGTTGTAGGCTTCGATCGCTTTCGGGCTGGGGCCAAACGCGCCTTCGTTGAAAGAAAGGCGGATTGCGCCCTCTTCCTTGCATGCAAGATTGATGCTGTAGGGCTTAAGGTTCTCTACGAATTCCAGCGCCTTTGGTCCGACCACTTCCTGCTCCGCGCGTCTTTCGACGGGTCCTGTTCGGGGCGATAACCGCCCCCTTGGTTGTTTTCCGGGGTTATGTCCGCCCGACGGGCATAGCATAGCCGCCAATCACTGTCAGGTCAGCATCGGCGATACCGAGCGCGCCCGCTAATTTGTGCAGCCGAGCATCGGCGGCATCGAACAGCCCGCGGCAAGTAAGTAAATATGCGGTTTTGCGGCCTTTTTTATGGGTTAAGACCCCGTCCAACGCCAGCCCGCAACGTTTTGCAGCCGCCCGCACGGCAGCCATCGCGTGCGCCGATACCACAACAACAAGCGTACGATCCTTCCCCGTCGGGCCACAAACAAGCCGGCTGATAAAAAGCGCGCCGCGTGTATCGCCGCGCGCATTGGTTTTCATCCCTGCCACGTAAGGCAGCCCCATATAGACCTTAAGGTCCCTGTGCCGCGTCAGCAACGTCCACCACGGCGTCCGCTCCCCCTGCTGCGGCAAGGGAACCATCGCGACCGTCGCCTTGTGCGCCGCCACCGCGCCAATCGCAGCCGCCGCGCTCGGGACCGCGCGCAACGGCACAGAGCTGCCGAAGAAATCGCGCGCGCTATCCCACAGGCTGCGCGCGTTGTCAGGTTCCGTCACCGCGATCGTGAAACGCTGTTCCTGCAAGGTGAAGGCCGGGATCATTTCCCGCCAAAGCCTGACGATCAGTTCGGCAGGCAGATAGCCGCGCGGACGGCGCAGCAGATCGCGTATCATGGTGACTTCGCGGGCAGGGCGTATATGCACCGCCTTCGTATCCTTTTGGGCGCGCACTTTGTGTATGACGGCGGCGCGGCGTACCAGCGTGGCGTGCAATTCGGCATCGATCTTATCGATTTGCGCGCGCAGCTGCTTCAATTTGGGTTTATCGCTCATGTTTTTGATGTAGCGGAAAAGGCAGGTATTGCCTAGGCCCAAGCGCCCGGAACGGCACGTTTTGCGGCCTAATTGCTGGGAACAGGGCGCGGATGGTGCGCCATATCGGGCAGCGGCAGGCCAAGGGCGGCCTTTTTCTGCTTGGCGGGGAAAATCGGGGCGTAAAGCTGCTTGCTTGCTTCCACGGCCAGCAGGCCGCCGAAGGTGGGGAGCAGTATCGCGCCCCATTTTTCCCAACCCTCGGCCGCCGAAAGCAGCAACCGCGATTGCGAAGGCGGCATATAAAGCATGCGCGCCGTGCGTTCCGGCACGAAACCGGCATGGCGCAACAGACGCTTGAGCTGGGACGGGGAATACGGCTCGCCATTGCCGAACGGCGTGCTTTCAGCCCGCGCCCATATGCCGCGCCTGCTTGGCACGATGCACAGCAACCGCCCCTGCGGCGCCAGCACGCGCCAAAGTTCGCGCAACAGATAGGCGGGGTTGGTTGCGCCTTCGAGCGCGTGCAGCAGCAGGATGTTTTCGATACTGCCGTTCGGCAGCGGCAACGTATCTTCATCGACCAGACAGGCACAGTTCGCGCCTTCCCGCGGCCAGCCGGCGACGCCCTGCGTCGCGGGCATGAACAAAAGCCGCCGTTCGGGCGCGGCCTGCATGGCTTGCAGAAGCGGCGTGCCATAGCCGAAAGCCAGCAGGCTGCTGCGGTGCAGATCGGGCCACAGGCGGCCCAGTTGGCGTGCCAGCAGCCGCGCGGCAACCCTGCCCAGCGGAGAGGCGTAAAATTCCCTTAAATCGACGATATCGCTGTACATCAGCCCTCCGCAGGCCGCTTCTTCCCTGCCGTTCAGGGCCTTGTATAGCAAATTTTAACGAACAATGGTGGAAACTGCCGCTATGGCTTTTATAACCGAGATTCTCCCGGCATTTGCCGATAACTACATCTATCTCGTGGGCGATACCGAGCTTGGCCTTGCCATGGTGGTTGACCCGGGGGACCCGGATGTCGTGCGCAAGGCGTTAAAGAAAAACGATTGGCATCTGACCCTTATTCTCAACACCCATCATCATAACGATCATATCGGCGGCAATATCAAACTGAAGCGCGAATACGGCGCGGCGATTATCGCGCCCGACAAGGAACGCGCCCGCATCAAGGATATGGATCGCGGCGTGGTACAAGGCGACAGCGTGACCTTTTCCGATATCAAGGCGAAAGTGATCGAAACGCCGGGCCACACATCGGGCGGCATTGCCTTTTACTTTGCCGGGCTGAACGCGCTATTTTGCGGCGACACGCTTTTCTCGCTCGGGTGCGGGCGACTGTTCGAAGGTTCGCCGAACGAGATGTGGCAATCGCTTTGCAAGCTGCGCGAGCTGCCGGACGAAACGCAGGTCTATTGCGGGCACGAATACACCGAAGCCAACGCGCGCTTTGCGCTTATGCTCGATGAAGACAACCCCGATCTCAAAGCCCGCATCAGCGATGTGCGCAAGAAGCGCCAGCAAGGCCACGCCACGCTTCCCGTCAGCCTGGCAACCGAAAAGAAAACCAACCCCTTCCTGCGCGCCGATAACAAAGGCTTCCAGCAGGCGCTTTCCAAAAGCGGCCTTCCGGCCGGGACCGACCCGATCGCGGTGTTTGCCGCGCTCCGCGCCGCCAAGGACCGTTTCTCCTGATCCTTCATGGCCCCCGAAGCACGGCTGCCGTCCTTATCGAAAGTCCGAAGGATTAAAGCGCGCGCAGCAGCATCGCCCGCTGCACAAGAAAAGCCGTATCGGGAAAACCCGCCGTAGCTCCGATATCGGCGGCCGCGACCCATTGCGCTTCCGCCGCATCGCTGCCCGCACGCACCCGGCCTTTTACCCAATGCGCGGCGATGATGATGGGACAATAATGATATTCCACGCGCTTCCTGGCATCACGCTGGATGATTTCCTTGATATCGATGATGGCGAACGGGTCTATGGTGACGCCGGTTTCTTCCCGGGTTTCGCGCTTCGCGGCATCGTAGATGCCCTCCCCCAGCTCGATCGCGCCGCCGGGCAGCCCCCAAAGCCCCGCATGCGGTTCCTTGGCGCGGCGCACCAGCAGCACATTGTCTTCCTTGAGCACGATAATGATGACCCCGGCCCACGGCCTGTCGGGATAGCGGGCAGCAGACTGCGCCGCAGGCTTGACCTTCTTGCGCGCCTTGGCGGCCCGCGCGGTCACGACATATACATGCCGCCGTTGATGGTCAGCGTGCTGCCGGTCATGAAGGCAGCCTCCTCGCTGACCAGAAACAGCACAGCCTTGGCGATCTCGTCGGTGTTGCCAAGACGCTTGACGGGAATCCGCGCCACAATCGCTTCCAGCACATTGAACGGTACCGCGCGCACCATGTCGGTATCGACGTAGCCGGGTGCGATGGCGTTGACCGTGATGCCCTTGGGCGCACCTTCAAGCGCCAGCGCCTTGGTAAAGCCGATCACGCCCGCCTTGGCGGCGGAATAGTTGGTCTGGCCGATCTGGCCCGACTGGCCGTTGATCGAACTGATATTGATGATCCTGCCCCATTTGCGGGCGCGCATGCCTTCGATCACGTTGCGCGACATGTTGAAAAGCGAGGTCAGGTTGGTTTCAAGCACCGCGTGCCATTGTTCGGGTTCCATCTTGTGCAGGAAACTGTCGCGTGTGATGCCGGCATTGTTGACGAGGATATCGACGGGGCCGAGATCGGCTTCGATCTTGCGCACGCCCTCGGCGCAGGCTGCGAAATCCGCGACATCGAATTTGCAGGTCGCAATGCCGGTTTTATCGCTCATCGCCTTTGCCGCTTCGTCGTTGCCGTGATAGGTGGCGGCCACGTTGCAGCCGGCCGCCTTTAGCGCGACCGCGATGGCTTCGCCGATCCCGCGCGTGCCGCCGGTTACGATTGCCGTTCTTGTCATATCCCTGCCCCTGTTTTCCCTGTTGTCTGCTTTTTTTGTTTTTCTGTTTCCGTCAATCAATCGCGCGCCACGCACATGGCGATGCCCATGCCGCCGCCGATGCATAAAGTAGCGAGGCCTTTCTTCGCGTCCCGTTTCTGCATTTCGTGCAAAAGCGTAACAAGCACGCGCGCGCCCGAAGCGCCGATAGGATGACCGAGCGCGATCGCACCGCCATTGACGTTCACCCTGGCCGGATCCCAGCCCATTTCCTTGTTGACCGCGAGCGCCTGCGCCGCAAAGGCTTCGTTCGCTTCGATAAGGTCAAGATCGTCCGGCTTCCAGCCCGCGCGCGCCAGCGCCGCGCGGCTTGCCGGGATCGGGCCCGTACCCATGATCGCCGGATCGACCCCGGCGGAAGCCCATGCCGCGATACGGGCCAGCGGCTGCACGCCGCGCTTGCCCGCCTCTTCCTCGCTCATCAACACCATGACGGCTGCGCCGTCATTGATGCCCGAAGCATTGCCCGCCGTGACCGTGCCATCCTTCTGGAAAGCGGGCTTCAGCTTCGCCATGCCTTCGATGCTTGCGCCGAAGCGGGGGAATTCGTCGGTATCCACGACGATATCGCCCTTGCGGTCCTTGATAGTGACGGGAACGATTTCATTTTTGAACTTACCGGCCTTGATCGCGGCTTCGGCCTTGTTCTGCGATGACACCGCAAATTCATCCTGCATTTCGCGCGTCAGTTGCCATTTCTGCGCCACGTTTTCGGCCGTAACACCCATGTGATAGCCGTTGAAGGCATCCCACAGGCCATCCTTGATCATGGTATCGACCATATCGGTATCGCCCATCTTGACGCCGTTGCGCAGATGGACGCAATGCGGCGACTTGCTCATGCTTTCCATGCCGCCGGCAACCACGACACTCTGTTCACCGCTGCCGATCGAAAGGAAACCGTTGGCCACCGCGCGCAGGCCCGAACCACACAGCTGGTTAAGCGAGTATGCGGTTTTTTCAACCGGGATACCGGCTCCCACAGCCGCTTGCCGCGCCGGGCCCTGCCCCATGCCGGCCGCAAGGATCTGCCCCATTACCACTTCGCCCACATCCGCGCCTTGCACCTTGGCGCTTTCCATAGCGGCCTTGATCACCGGCACAGCCAGCGTATGGGCTGACAGGCTGCTGAGCGAACCGTTGAAGGAGCCGACGGGTGTACGGGCGGCAGAGGCGATCACGACGTTAGTCATTTGGCTGGCTCCTGATGGCTGAAAAGACCGTGTTAACGGGCAAAATAGAATTGTTGTGCGCGGGGCGCAAGGCCGGGGTGAAAACCCCGCACAAAGGCATTAGCCGCCTGCCAACGGCAGCTTAACAAAGAATTGCGCGCCGATAATCCCGCCCATATCGTTTTCATTGTTCTCGGCCCATATCTGGCCACGATGCGCTTCGACGATCTGTTTGGCGATGCTGAGGCCAAGGCCCGAATGGGTGCCGAATTTTTCGCTGCGCGGCCGTTCGGTATAAAAACGGTTGAAGATATCAGCCAGTTTGTTTTCCGGCATGCCCGGCCCTTGATCGATCACCGTCACGGTCACCGAATGTTCGTCGCGGCGCACATGGACA
Organism: Alphaproteobacteria bacterium; assembly: GCA_016124955.1. Classification (NCBI taxonomy): domain Bacteria; kingdom Pseudomonadati; phylum Pseudomonadota; class Alphaproteobacteria; species Alphaproteobacteria bacterium. The sequence continues at coordinate 137,599 of WGMR01000006.1, forward strand.
TTGACCAAACCATCTTTGGGCGAAAACGAAAGCGCGTTATCGATCAGGTTCGAAAATACCTGGGTAAGCCGCCCTTCTATGCCCTTGATTGTCAGCCCGTCCGGCACGGGCTGCACAAGCTTCACGCCGCTCTGCCCGCGCGTGCCATATAGCGCGGTCACGGCGGAAAGCAGCTTCCCGAGATCAATCGCGGTCATTTCAGCGCGGCTCAGTTCGGCATCCAGGCGGGACGCGGTCGAAATATCGCTGATCAGCCGGTCAAGCCTGTCAACATCGTCGCGGATCACGGCCATTAGTTTTTGCTGCTGTTCCGGATCCTTGACGCGCCCGGCGGTTTCGACGGCGCTGCGGAGCGATGTCAGCGGGTTCTTGATTTCATGCGCCACGTCGGCGGCAAAATTCTCGATCGCGCCGATGCGCTGCACCAGCGCCTGCGTCAAGGCGCGCAGCGCGGCGGAAAGCTCGCCGATCTCATCGGCGCGAGCGCTGAAATCCGGGATTTCCCGCTGCGAGAGCAATGTGGCGGCGCCGCCAAGGCCGCTGACCTCGGCCTCACGCCGGCGCACGCCCTCAACCGCTTCGGCCAAAAGCTTGACCGGCTGCGCAATTGTGCGCGCAAGGTAAAGCGAAAGCAGGATGGTGATGAAAAGAACGCCGCAGAAAATGCGAAGCACGTCGATACGCACATTGGCGATGGCATTATCAACATTTGCACCGGAACGCGAAACCATCAGCGCGCCAAGCACCTGCTTATAGTGTTGCACCGGCACCGCGACGGTAAGCAACAAATCGCCGTTGTCCTGCAACCAGACCTGGTTGCGCGTTTCGCCGCGCAGCGCATAGATGACGGCCGGAAACTGTCCCGCTTTCTGGTTATAGGTTTCCATGTAGCGCGGATAGCCGTGGCGCTTGGGCAAAATGCCGGCCAGCCAGCCTTTGACCGTATCGGCGGCGCGCGAAAGCCAGCCGGTCGAGACGACCTCGTCCACGCTTACGATCTGGATACGCCGCCCGGTGCCCGCCAGCACACGGCTGTCGGCAACCATGCTGCCGTCGCTATCGAACAAACGCATGCGCGCATCAGAAGCTTCGACCAGACGCCGCACCATCTGGCTCGATAATTCGGGGGAAAGCACGCTGCGCTCTTCGTAATCGAGGATCACGGCGCCTTCGCCGAGCGCGTTCGAGAAAATGTGCGCCTCGACCCCAAGCGATTCGATTTCCGACTGGATCAGGCGTTCTTCATAGCGGCCAAGGTAAAGCAAGCTGCCGACAAGGATCGCAAGCGCGAGGCTGTTAACCGCAAGGATGCGCAGCGCAAGCGGGGACACACGCCGGCTGCCATCGGGCTGGTGCTGCCATAGCCACCAGCCATGGCGGCGACGTTGTTTGGGGGTCCGAGCAGCCTTGCTTTCTTCCGCTGGCTTATTCCCGGTAGCGGTATCCAACACCATAAAGCGTTTCTATCTGAGCAAATTCCGGATCGACATCGCGGAACTTCTTCCGCAGCCTTTTGACATGGCTGTCGATCGTGCGGTCGTCAACATAAATCGATTCGCCGTAGGCGGCATCCATCAGCTGGTCGCGGCTTTTCACATGGCCGGGGCGTTGCGCCAACGCCTTGACCAACAGGAATTCCGTGACCGTCAGGTCAACTTCCTTGCCCTTCCAGTTGCAGACATGGCGAGCGCCATCGAGCACAAGGTCGCCGCGCGCGATGACGTTGGCAGGGTCGCTGTCGCCGCCACTGGCGCGCTCCGTTTCACGGCGCAACAGCGCACGGATGCGTTCCAGCAGCAAACGCTGGGAAAACGGCTTCTTGATGTAATCGTCCGCCCCCATGCGCAGACCCATGATTTCATCCACCTCCTCGTCTTTCGAGGTGAGAAAGATAACCGGCATCGTTCCCGTGGTATTTTGCGCACGCAACTTCTGCAGCAGCTCCATTCCGTTCAGGCGCGGCATTTTGATATCGAGCACGGCAAGGTCCGCCGGGCGCTGGCTGAGGCCTCGTAGCGCCTCGTCGCCATCATTGAAAGTGTTCACCTCGAACCCTTCCGCCTCAAGCGCCATGCTGACCGAAGTCAGAATGTTGCGGTCATCGTCAACAAGAGCGATTCTTTGTGGCACTGCACAATCCTCTTTTTGTTGTTCGGGATGGTTAAGACCTGCTTTTCGGCATGGAAAGCAGGTAACGGCTTGAAACTTCGAAATTATGGCACAAAAACTGTGTCCTAAAAAAGGAATTAGCGTGGAAAATTCGGGTCGAATAAGCGCGTATTCGCATTTTATTTGGTTAATTTTTGCATGAAAGTTTTTTGACTCCTCCGGCCGTATGATATAAAGCGCCGGCCAAACAGGGCGACAAAGCCCTGTTTTGGTTAAAAAACAAACGTTCACCGACAGTGGGAGAGAACCAAATGAGCAAGACTGCGACCAAACTGGCCCAGCCTGCCAATCAGGATACAAAAACCAGCACGCGCAAACAGGATGATCTGAGCACGCTCGGGTTCACCGGTCTTACCGCGGTTCACAGCAATCTTCTCCCCGCCGCTCTTTACGAACACGCCCTGCGCAAGGGCGAAGCCGAACTAACCGCCGATGGCGCGCTGCGCGCGCTGACCGGTTCGCATACCGGTCGTTCGCCGAACGACAAGTTTATCGTGGAAGACAGCCACACCAAGAATACGATTGATTGGGGCAAGGTCAACCGCCCGATCAGCGCCGAAACCTTCGACGCCCTGCACAAGCGCATGCTGGCATGGGCCGAAGGCCGCGAGCTTTACACCCAGAACCTGCTGGCCGGCGCCGACAAGACTTACCGCCTGCAGGTACGCGTCGTGACGCAACATGCCTGGCAAAGCCTGTTTGCCCGCAATATGTTCATCCGTCCGGCCGAAACCGAGCTGGCGGAACATGATCCCGAATTCACCGTCATTGACTTCCCCGAGTTCCAGGCCGACCCGGCCCGCGACGGCACCAACAGCGGCACGTTCATCATCGTGAACTTTGCGCGCAAGCTGGTCCTGATCGGCGGCACCGCCTATGCGGGCGAGATCAAGAAATCGATATTCTCGATCATGAACTACATGCTGCCCGAGCGCGGCGTGATGCCGATGCACGCATCGGCCAACATCGGCGCCGAAGGCGACGTGGCGATCTTCTTCGGGCTTTCGGGCACCGGCAAGACCACGCTTTCGGCCGACGGTTCGCGTACGCTGATCGGCGACGACGAACACGGCTGGACCGACCATACCGTGTTCAACTTTGAAGGCGGCTGCTACGCCAAGGCGATCCGCCTGAACCCGGTGCAGGAGCCGGAAATTTACGCCGCTTCGCGCCGTTTCGGCACCGTGCTCGAAAACGTGGTGATGGACGACGATGCGCGCAAGGTCGATTTCGACGATGCGACCTTCGCCGAAAATTCGCGGTCCTGCTACCCGATTGATTTCATCAGCAACGCTTCCGAAACCGGTATCGGCGGCCTGCCGCAGAACATCATCATGCTGACCTGCGACGCTTTCGGCGTGCTGCCCCCGATCAGCAAGATGACCGCGGAACAGGCGATGTATCACTTCCTGTCCGGCTATACGGCCCGCGTGGCCGGCACCGAACGCGGCGTGACCGAGCCGCAGGCGACCTTCTCCGCCTGCTTCGGCGCCCCCTTCATGCCGCGCGCGCCGGGCGTGTACGCCAAGCTGCTGGGCGAAAAGATCGCCTATCACAAGGTCAATTGCTGGCTCGTGAACACGGGCTGGACCGGCGGCGGTTACGGCGTTGGCGAACGTATGCCCATCAACATCACCCGCACGCTCGTGCGCGCCATTTTCAACGGCGCGATGGAGCAGGCCAAGTTTGTTGATGACGGCGTGTTCGGCCTTGCCATTCCGGCCAGCGTGCCCGGCGTGCCGGCCGATGCGCTGAACCCGCGCGCGGCCTGGTCCGACAAGGCGGCCTACGACAAGAGCGCGGCCCAGGTGGCCAAGCTGTTTGCCGACAACTTCAAGAAGTTCGAAGCGCAGGTGGACGAAAAGGTCCGTGCCGCCGCGATGAAGGGCGTCTGATTCTGCTGTTTTCCGTGTCCCGGGCCGGCGGTTGCCGGCCCGGGAGCGAGAAAAACCGCGCCCGCCCCTGCCTCTAAGCCATTTATTTTTCACGGTGCTTGACTCAGGATTTTTCCCGAGTATCTTGCCGCATGGCCAGCTTCAAGGAAGCCCTTACGTTCGATGATGTCCTGCTTGTACCGCAGGCATCCAAGGTGCTGCCCGCCGATGTCGATACCTCGACCCGCCTGACCCGTACCATAACGCTTGGCATTCCGCTGATTTCTGCGGCGATGGACACCGTAACCGAATCGTCGCTCGCGATCGCGCTGGCGCAAGCCGGGGGCATTGGCGTGATCCACCGCAACATGGCGCCCGAAGCGCAGGCGGAAGAAGTCCGCAGGGTCAAGCGCTACGAAAGCGGCATGGTGGTCAACCCCATCACCATCACGCCCGAAGCGCCGCTGGTTTCCGCGCTGCGGCTGATGGCGGATTTCAAGATTTCCGGAATTCCGGTCGTGGAAAAGCCTTCCGGCAAGCTTGTCGGCATCATTACCAACCGCGACGTGCGTTTCGCCACCAACATGCAGCAGCCGGTTTCCGAACTGATGACGCGGGATGAGCTTGTGACCGTGCGCGAAGGCGTGGGCCAGAGCGAAGCCAAGCGCCTGCTGCATCAGCACCGTATCGAAAAGCTGCTGGTGGTGGACGATGCCTATCGTTGCCTCGGTCTCATCACCGTCAAGGATATCGAAAAGGCGCACGCCTTCCCCAGCGCCTGCAAGGATGAAAAGGGCCGCCTGCGCGTCGCAGCCGCCGTGGGCACGGGCGAGGAAAACCTTCGCCGCGCCGAACTGTTGTTCGAAGCGGGCGCGGACGCCGTGGTGGTTGATACCGCGCACGGCCATTCGGAAAAGGTGCTCGATCAGGTCAAAAAGGTGCGCAAGCTTTCCAATTACGCGCAGGTGATTGCGGGCAATATCGCAACGATGGACGCTGCCAAGGCGCTGATTGATGCCGGGGCGGATGCCGTGAAAGTGGGGATCGGGCCCGGATCGATTTGCACCACGCGCATGATCGCGGGTGTCGGCGTGCCGCAAATGACGGCGGTGATGGATGCGGCCGAAGCTGCGCATAAACAAAAAATCCCGGTTATCGCCGACGGCGGGGTCAAATATTCGGGCGATTTGGTCAAGGCGCTGGCGGCCGGCGCCGATTGCGTGATGATGGGTTCTCTGTTCGCGGGCACCGATGAAGCGCCGGGCGATAAAATTCTGTATCAGGGCCGTTCCTACAAATCATACCGCGGCATGGGCAGCGTCGGCGCGATGGCGCGCGGCAGCGCCGACCGTTATTTCCAGAAACAGGGCACCGACCCGCTCGAGCTGGTGCCTGAAGGCGTCGAAGGCCGCGTGCCCTACAAGGGGCCCGTCGGGCAGGTGCTGCATCAGATGGTGGGAGGTCTGCGCGCCGCCATGGGCTACACCGGCTCCGCGACGATCGAGGACCTGCACAAGCGCGCCCAGTTCGTGCGCATCACCAACGCCGGCTTGCGCGAAAGCCACGTGCACGACGTGCAGATAACATCGGAAGCGCCGAATTACCGGGTGGATTAAGGCGGGCGCGGCCTTTCGTGAAAAACCTTATCAGGACCCTGGGCCGTTATGCCCGCCAAAACCCCGCCATACAAACCAGTGCTTCTGCCGAGGCGGGGCGACCTGCGCGCTTAAAAGGGACACGGGAATGATGACGGCGTGTCCCGGTCCACGAAGCGACGCGCCACCGGGTCGGACGATTCCTCGCCGCGCAATATCTTTGCATATTCGGTATATTCCGATTTACCGGTGACAGCGGCCAGCGCCTCAAGATGCGCTACGGCGGCATAGCGGTACAGTTCCTGCTTCTCTGCCGCGCCTGCCTCGCCTTCGGCGGCGCGTTCCTGGAAGAACAAATAGTACCGCACGCACATTGCAGCTGCGGTCGAATACAAGAGTTTTTTGTTAAGAACCCGGCCGGTCTCTACAGTGTATTTTTCAGCCGTTTGCACCATAAAGAGAGGCGATGGCGAGAGCGTTACGAGCTCCAGTTCCGGTGCTGTTCTGCGCACATGGGAAAAATCAAACACGCTGTTAACTTCGCCATCGCGGTGCAAAAGAACGTTACCGGCATGCATATCGCCATGAATGACAACCGTGCCGTTTTGCGCGACCGATTCCGCGAATGACTTCTTGATATCTTCGATCAGGCTGTTTGTCGCCGCAAGCGCAGTCACCCTGTGTGCGCTGGTCTCGGCATGCGCCTTGGCAAGCAGGGCATATTCGTAGGCCCTGTCGCTCTCGAGCGGCTTGACATCGTCCTTGCCGATCATCTTGTCCAGCTTGAAATGCATATCGCCCAGCAAGGCCGCCAGAGACGAGGCATAGCGGGCAACAAAACCTTCCTTATCGCCTTCGATCAGCGCATCGTTAATGATTTCATGCGATGTTTCACTGCCGGGAATCCACGTCATAATCTGGTAGCCGATAATTTTATCCGAACCGAAAACCGGCATATCGCCTTCGGCAAAGCTCTTGCTTTCGATCAGCCACGGAACCTGCACGCCGTTCGCAAAACGGATTTTCTGCTGTTTGATGGTCTGCAGCGATTTCACTTCGGTATCGAAGATTTCCCGCACATAAGGGTTGGTCGTTTCCCGACTGATCTTGATCACCACCATTTCACCGGAGGAAGATTGCGCAAGATATGTGACGCCGTATCTGCCTTGCCCCAGATAACCCAGAATCTGGTAGCCGCTCAGACCAAGCCGGTCCTGAACGAGCCCGCTAAGCTCTCTTTGTTCATCAGGAGAAAGAAACTTTTTAACTTTGAAAAATGCGCTAGACATACCGTATCCAAAGAAATGAGCTATACCGAGAATGCCTTAAAGCCGCGGGTAACCGTGAGCCACGCGCAACCTGTTTACAACCGGCCGCATGCCTTCCATGCCGTGGCGGTTCAGGCATATTTCCATCATTTCAATGGCCGACTGGCGGCGCAGTATGAACCTGTCATACTTGTCCGGGTCTGTGGTCATCTTCAGGTGGTCCTGGGCTTTGATGCTTTCCTGCATCCAGTGATAGGCGTTGGCAGCAGCGGCGGCATAAACAAGCCTGTGATCAAGCTTTCTGCCCGACGCATCTTCATAGCGCCTGATGGCATACTGAAGCACGCTTCCCACGGCCCCAAGGTGCGCAAGTTCGAATTCCGCCAGGGTGTGGCGCGGTTGGCCCCAATCGATCACGGCGGTCACATCCGTCTTGTTGCCATTGCCGCCAAGCATCAGGTTCGCGAGATTGGCGTCGCCATGCGCCAGCACATATCTGCTTTTCAAAATCGGCAACAGGCCGCCAAGATTGATGATGTTGCGGAAAAATTCGTTCCATCCGGCCCTTCTGAAACCGGACAGGATTTCCCGGCTGCAAACCTTCATAACCGTTTCCACATCCGTGCTGGAAGCGCCCAGCGATGCATCACATCGCGTTAAATCGGCAGGCCCGCCCGGTTTCCCGAGCATGTTTTGGGTTTGTTTGAACAGAAACTCTTCTGCGGGCCTCACCTTGGCGATCATCTTCGGCTTATTCCAGCGCCAACGATACCGCCTGACTATCTTGTCGGTCGATCTGTGCAGTATTGCCAGAACATCGCCAATATTTTGCCCAAGTCTCTGTTTTTCATGCGCTTCCAGTTCATAGTCAATTCTACGCGAATTGGTGGAAGCGCCGGGCAAAAGCTCCATCGTGTTCCATGCGAAAAAGTCGCGGCCGCCTGCTGCCGATATCTTTTTACGCCTGCCGTCATCGGAAAATTTGCCATGCGCAAGAGGCGCAGGAATGCCCACCCCGGAATTTGTCAGTTCGCCCACGACCGGCTGGAGCGTATCAAACACCTCCATCTCACGGTCATAGTCACCGTGGCGCTGATGCCCTTCCGGATACCAGACATGAAGCTTGATGAGTTTGCCATCGAGCGCGCCGCCGCGAAGCCGGAAAACGCTGCCGGAGCCGCCGGCCGCCAGGAAGCTATCGACCACGACATCCTGGCCGATCGCGCCTTCTTCGCGCAGCAACGTTGTCAGTTCGGAAAGTTGCGCTTCCGAATATGTAAACTTGCTTGACTCGTCAGACATATGCGTCCCGGCCCATATACGGGCAAATATCAATTCCAGAAATCATCGCAGGTAATGCTGGCCCCAGAATTACCGTTTCATTGTGCGTGCTGTTTAATATATCATGCGAAAAACGCAAGTAATTTGTGTCATTTCTAGTTAACACAGCAAAAGTAACGGCCGGGCAAACAGGGCTCGGATCGTCGTTACCTTTTTTTTGTCCGCGTGAGAGGGAAATGCATATTTATAGCTAGCGAAAGGATTTTAACCGTTGTTCCATATGGGCCAAATAAGCGATAATGCATTGATATTCATAGTTAACCGGATTCGTGGTTTTTATTATGTCGCTATTGCCCAAGGCCGATATGCACGTTCATTTGAACGCTGTGTGGACGGTCGATCTTCTTGAAAGATTTCTTTTCGAAAACAGGGACGCGCTAGAAGCCATTCCCGAAAGCGAACGCAGCCGCGAAGACTGGCGCGCGCTATCCAAGCTAAAAGCCGCAGCGGTTCTTGTTGAAGCCCTGAAGCTACGCGGCGACGAGCAATGGTCGGGCAGGCCGGATTTCCGTGCATTTCTCATAGACGTTATTGAAAAGGCGGCGGCGGCGCGCGGCAAGGAAATGCCCGTCGGCCTCAATGACATGAAAACGCACGAGCTATTCCACCAGGTTTACGGCATGGCCGTGGATGCCATCCGCACGCCTGCCAATATGGAAGAGCTGACCTTCGATTACCTGCGCCGCGCCCACGAACAAGGCGTGGTCTATACCGAGATCAGCACATCCGCACTTAACAATGTGCGTGCAGACGACCCGGATGCAGCGGCGGCTTATGAGAAAAACATGGATGCCATCTGCCGCGCGATCCAGCGGGCAAACAAGAAGTTCGGGATCGAAGCGCGGGTTATTGTCACCGACAAGCGTCATTTGGGGCCACGCAAGGCCGCCGAACTGCTCGATATGTGCCTCGATCACCGCAGAAAATCCTGGCTGGCTAAAAAGTATGTCACCGGCTGGGGCATGGCGGGCGACGAGCATCAGTTCAGCCTGGGCGACTTTGCCGAAACCTTCAAAAAAGCCAAGGCAAGCGGCCTCGGAACCACCGTTCACGTAGGCGAAGTGCCCAGCACCGACGTTAGTGAAATCAAGCAGGCAATCGAGGTGCTTGGCGTTGACCGCATCGGCCACGGCATAAAGGCGGCAACGGATGAAGCCACGCTCGAGCTTATTCGCAACAACGGCGTTGCCGTGGAACAATGCCCGACCAGCAATTACCTGTTGGAAGAAGTCATCAACGGCAATCCTTCCGAGCACCCGCTCAATCGTTTTCGCAAGGCCGGCTGCGACGTTGTTCTTGGTTCCGACGATCCGGCCCTGCTTTTTCCTTCCGGGCAAAATACCGCGCACGGCATTGCCGACGAATATGCGCATATTGGGCGTAATCTGGGGCTTAGTGCCAGAGAACGCATAGCGCTTACGCGCAACGCCATCAACCATGCTTTCATCGATAGCCGTACGCGCAGGAAACTGTTGCGCAAAGTGCACGAACAAGAGCTGGCCTATTACAGATCCAACAAAATGGGCCGTGATTTTAGCCATGGCAGTTCGCGTTTCTCAAGGCGGGTTGCGGCGCACGTCGCGCATATTCCGACACACAGGAAAAAGGCCGCCCGCGCCGCCTGTCATATGTAATGACGGCTGCCACCAACTAATTTGCATTTCCCCTTTCTTTTTGTGCCATATTGCCGGGCCAGCAGCCGGGCGCCGCACATAGCAGCCAAGAAAGACAGTATAAGTTTCCATGAAACCAGCCGCACATCTGCAAGCCGCTATCGATATCCTTGAAAGCCTGCGCGCCATGCCGCGACCGGCGGACGTAGCCGCGGGCCAGTACTTCCGTACCCACCGTTATATCGGCGCAAAAGACCGTTCCACGATATCGACCATGCTGTACGGCGTGATCCGCCATCACGGGCGCATCGGCTGGTGGCTTGCGCATCTGCAAGCGCCCGATACCTCGCGCACGCGGCTTCTGACATGGCTGATGACCGTACGCGGCCGCGAAGGCGACAGTATCATGAAGGATTGCAACGGCGAAAAATTTGCCCCCGCCCCTTGCGACGAAGCCGAACAGAAACTTTTGAAAAACCTGAAGGGTCGCACGGCCGCGCACCCGCATATGCCCGAAGCTACGCAGCATGAATGCCCGGAATGGGTTTATGAAAAACTGCATGCACTGTACGGCGATGCCGCCGCGCGGGAACTGGCGGCCCAGATGGAAGAAGCGCCGGTCGATCTGCGGGCCAACCCCGTCAAGATAACGCGCGAAGAAGCAATAGAAAAACTGAAGGCGCAAGGTATTCCAGCCGTGCCGTGCAAGCTTTCCCCCGTGGGCCTGCGCCTTTCGGCGCGCATGCCGCTCGGCAATCTTGATTTGTTCAAGCAAGGCGCGATCGAGGTGCAGGATGAAGGCTCGCAGATCGTCGCGCTCTTGCTCGATGCGAACCCGGGCATGCGCGCCGCCGATTTTTGCGCAGGCGCAGGCGGCAAGACGCTGGCCATCGCCGCACAGATGCGGAACAAGGGCCATGTGGTCGCATGCGATGTCGTGGATAAAAGGCTGAAGCGCGCGCAGGAACGTTTCCGCCGCGCCGGGTTGCACAACATCAAAACGCAGGATCTGAAGGACGAAAACGACCCGTGGGTCAGAAAACATCTGGGCGATTTCGACCGCGTGCTGGTTGACGCGCCATGCACCGGGACCGGCACATGGCGCCGCAACCCGGATGCGCGCTGGGGCCGCGATATTCCCGCGCTGACGGAATTGCAGGAAAAGCAGGCCCGCATTCTGGCCAGCGCCGCGCGGCTGGTGAAACGGGGCGGCAGGCTGGTTTACGCTACTTGTTCGTTATTGCGCGAAGAAAACGAGGAACAGATCGAAAAGTTCCTGGCCGCGCATGCCGATTTTGCGCTCATTCCCTATGCCGAGATATGGCCCGATGCGCTTGGGACCGCGCCGCCGCCCTGCAAGGGCGATTACCTGCGCCTTACCCCGGCGCAACATGGCACCGATGGTTTTTTCTGCGCAGTTCTGGTGAAAAAGTAGGTTTTCCCAACTTCACTTGCTCCAGGAGCCGCATGGTTAATGCGCTCCGTTGCGTACAGCCTATATTTATATTGCACTAAATCTGACCGTTGCTATATTGCCGTCGCCGCATAAACTATGGCCACAATTTATTTATGAAAAACTTTTTTCCAGAAGGCTTGTCCGAAACAAGCCATCATATCGGGCTGTTTTCTCTTGCCGCTGCCGTCATTGTAGGGGTCCATAATCCCGTGGCATTGGCCATGACCATAGCAACAGCCCTTCTTTTCAAGTCTTTCGGAGGCGGGTCGTTTCTAACAAACGAACAAAGACCTGCGCGTCTGGAAAAATTGAAAGCGGCATACAGCATAGACCCTTCACACAGACTATACGGGAAATTCCGCCAAGTCGTCGCCATGGTTGAGGAACTAAGCGAAGCTGCGGGACTGGACGAAAGAAAAACACCCGTTGTTCTATGCGGATACAACGGCATATGGCGATCAAAAATAATTGATGGCTCCATCAGGGTCATACATGAACCCGGGCTTGCCGCGGTACTTTCCGTCAACGAAGGGTTTCTTGACGAAGACAAATACACCGATGAAGAGCGATACGGAATACTGGCTCATGAAATCGGCCACCTGATGAACCGGGATTACAAAAGATTCCCGCCGTTGGAAAATGCCAGAACCTTCACAAACACCTATGTGCGTATCAATTTTTTTCATGTTGCGTTTATAAGCGCCTTGTCTCTTTTTTCTTCTGGCTCCGGTACAGCTGCCGCGCCGCTCGCAACATCATTGATGCTGCTGCCATTCCCGTTTGCTTTGGGCCTGGCACTGATTGTCCCACTTGTTACGAACTTCATCGCCATGCATTACAGGCGGCAAAGGGAGTTTGCCGCAGATAAAGCCGCGGCCAAGCTCATAGACAACCCGGTATTGGTTGCCTATGCGCTGGCAAAACACCACACGTCAAAAAGTACGGTTCGGCCGGAAAAAATGACGGCCCTGTGCATGCAGCTATGGCGCAAAACGTTTTCCACGCATCCGGCGATGGAAGACAGGGTCATAAGATTACTTAAAATGGCCGATGAACAAACCATAGGCCAGAATCTGGACAAGGTCGGCGAGCTCCATGCTTTTGTAAGAAGCCGCCGCATAGGCAGCATGCCCCGGCAGCTTAGGGCACAGATGTGCTGATGGCTGTTTCCGCATCCACGCAAGCCAACCCCAATGCACGCGCCACGCCGGCATGGGTGAGCTTGCCGTAGGCCACGTTAAGCCCGTTGCGCAACCCGGCATCTTCAGCCAGCGCCTTGCGCCAACCCTTGCCCGCCAGCGCCAGCGTATAGGGCAGCGTGGCGTTATTGAGCGCGAAGGTCGATGTGCGCGCCACACCGCCGGGCATGTTGGCGACGCAATAGTGGATCACACCATCCACCGTATAGACCGGGTCGGCATGTGTGGTCGGGCGCGCGGTTTCGACACAACCGCCCTGATCGATCGCAACATCGACAATCACGGAGCCGCGCTGCATGCGCCGCACCATATCGCGCGTCACCAGCTTGGGGGCCGCATCGCCAGGAATAAGCACCGCGCCGATCACAAGATCGGCCGCCAGCACATGTGTTTCGATCGATTCGCTCGTTGCATAAACCGTTTGTATGCGGGGACCGAACATGGCGTCCAGCTCAGCGAGACGCGGCAACGAGCGGTCAATCACCTTGACCCGCGCGCCCATGCCCACGGCGATGGTCACGGCGTTGGTGCCCACAACGCCGCCACCCAGCACAACCACGCGCGCCGGCAGCACGCCCGGCACGCCGCCAAGCAACACGCCGCGCCCGCCCTGCACTTTTTCAAGGTAATGCGCGCCGGCCTGCACAGCCATACGCCCCGCGACTTCCGACATCGGCGTCAAAAGCGGCAGGCGACCGGCCTTATCGGTCACGGTTTCATATGCAACGCCCACGCAACCGGATCTAAGCAATGCCTTGGTTTGATCCGGGTCGGGCGCAAGATGCAGATAAGTGAATAGCAATTGCCCTTCGCGCAGCATGGCGCATTCCGGCAATTGCGGTTCCTTGACCTTCACGATCATATCGGCTTCGGCAAAAATCTTCTTCGCGTCCGGCGCGATGACCGCGCCCGCCGTTTTATAATGACTGTCTTCAAAACCGATGGAGGCGCCCGCACCGGCTTCAACCATCACCTTATGGCCCGCCTGCACCAGCTCGCGCGCCGATGCGGGGGTAAGCCCAACGCGGTATTCATGCACCTTGATTTCCTTCGGCACGCCAACCAGCATCGGTTCCCCCTATTTTTTCATGAAGCGAAGCGCCTGCCGCGCCAGAAACGGCATGATCCGTGGCCGCAGCAGGTTCGGGTCATACTGTGCCATGCGCCGGTCGTTTTCGGCAAGACAGGTTTCAAGGAACAGACGTGGCGTCAGGGAAACCGCGAGCGCATCACCTCCGGCGCTGACAAAATTATCCCCGCTTTTGCCGCCATCGGCGGCCCCGGCCAGCGACAGGCGGTTAAACGCGCTGATTGCAAGCGCGGCGGCGCAGCGCACGACAAACCACAGCTTGCCGGGCAGCGATTTTTGCGCCCGCGCCCAGGCCAGCCAGTTCACGAAGAACAGAATGTGCCGCCCTTCTTCATGGATCACGGGTTCAAACACCTCGACCAACGCAGGCGGAAAATAGCCGGAACGGCGCGCCAGTTCGAACAGGCCGAAGGCGAAGAAACTGTCGAAACATTCGCCATAGCCTGTGCGTATAAAGGCCCATTCCGCGTCGCGCGGCGGCGCATAATCCGGCTCCGGCGCGAGCTTGATGCCATAAAAACGTAGCATATGTTCGATCACCAGCTTGTGCCGGCCTTCTTCGAAGGCATTGAGCTGCACCGCTTCCTTCAAAAGCGGGTCCTCCAGACGGTCGGCGAGCGCCTGCACACGGCACGATGCGAAGCCTTCTGTCTGCACCGCGACATCCCAGAACGGCAGCCCCATCAGCCGCACCAGCGCATCCGGCGCAAGCGCGGGCCAGGCGATGACGGTGGGCTTATAAGCATCGAAGGTATCGAGCAACATACGGCAGAAGCGGCGCTTATGCTCATCGGTGCCCGGCTTGAAAGGCGCCTGCTCTGTTTGTTTTGTGGCCTTGGCGGCCGGCATGGCGGCTGCGAGATCGTGCATTTTCCTAAAATCCAACCTATCTGTGGCAACACTTTGCGGCGCGCTCCGGCGAGCGTCAAGACGACTCGGTTTTTACACAAGAAATCTGTGGAAAACTTGGCTTCCGCCCGCCGCTTAGGCCGTAATTAAGGATTATTTATCGCCTTACCCGTATAGTAAAAATATAGAAAAAAACAGTTTCCGGGGCTTCAAAACCCGGGCGTTATTTTAACCGGTATTTCGAGGCGGGTTACAATGCGGATTGACGAACTTGAAGGCAAAAGCATCTTCGACAGCCAGGAGCTGAATAACCTCGGCCTCGAAAGTTACGCTTACGTCAAGGCCGTGCGCGTCGATGGCCAGACATTGCACGCCGTATTCGCCGCCGATGGCACCCCGCTTACGGTCGTCAACGAACGGGCACTGGCCTTCGCCACCATCCTCCAGCACGAGCTGGAAGCGGTTTCGGTCCACTAAAAACCCAGTAATATTCGTTTAGGCGGCTGCTTCGGCGGCTTGCTGCGCTTCGGTCAAAAGCCCGAACAGCGTGGCGTTATCGCGCGCGGCGCGGAAACGTTCGCACATCTTCTGGTCGCGCAGGATGCGCGAAACCTGCGCCAGCGCCTTCAAATGGTCGCCGCCCGCATCTGTGGGTGCAAGCAGCATGAACACAAGATCGACCGGCTGTTCGTCGATCGCGTCAAACGCGACCGGGGCGGCAAGCCGTGCAAAAAAGCCGTGCACCTGCTTCAGCCCGGCGACCTTGCCGTGCGGAATGGCAATACCGTGACCAACGCCCGTGGTGCCGAGACGTTCGCGTTCCAGCAATACGTCGAAGATCGCATGGTCCGTCACCGGGACGACCCCGGCGGCAAGCGCGGAAAGCGCCTGCAGAAGCTGTTTTTTGTCGGCAGCCGCAAGGTTGCAAACGACACTATCCGATGTAACGAATTTTTCCATGAGCAGGCCTGTTTATTATTTGTTGATCGCGGTTTTGGCCGCGGGCTTGGTGGCCCCCGATGCGGCGCTCTGGGCGGGTTTGTTGACGGCAACATTTTGTGAAGGATCGATCCAGCCGATATGCCCGTCCGTGCGGCGGTAGATCATGTTCAACCCGCCATTGGCGCGGTTGCGAAACATCAGCGCCGGCAGATCGCCAAGATCAAGCCGCATCACGGCTTCGCTGACGGCAAGCGTATCGATCGGCGTTGTCATTTCGGCGACAACGACAGGGTTTTCGGCAATCTCTTCCTCATGCGTATCCTGATGGCCGTGCAGAACGAATGAGCTGGCGATAATGGCTTCCTGTTCCGCCCTATCCTGCTGCTGTTGCTGGTGATGGTCGCGCAGCCGGCTTTTATAGCGGCGCAGCCGCGTCGCCATGCGCCCGGCCGCTTCATCGAAAGCGGGGTAAGCATCACCGGAAAGTGCGCTGCTTTGCAGCGTAATGCCGCGGCGGGCATGAACCTGAATATCGGCCCGGAACATGTGCGCTTCGCGCGAGAAGGTTACCTGTGCATCAAGCGGGGCATTGAAATACTTGCTGACGATCTCGGAAAGACTTTTTTCGACATGTTGGCGAAGCGTATCGCCGACATCAACCTGTTTGCCTTTGACGGACAATTGCATGGAGGTTCAATCCTGATGGTTTAAGGGGCCGTACAGTCAAGGTGCGCCACGAAGAGCGACTTTTCTAAACCGGTATGGACTGCTGCGGCTTCTGGTTCATGGCCGTCAGCATAGAA
Source organism: Alphaproteobacteria bacterium (assembly GCA_016124955.1). Lineage (NCBI taxonomy): Bacteria > Pseudomonadati > Pseudomonadota > Alphaproteobacteria > Alphaproteobacteria bacterium. Next base: position 153,798 of record WGMR01000006.1, read on the forward strand.
AGCATCCCGCAAGGGTGTCAAGTTTACCTAACCTGTTGAAATAAAAGTATAATTAAGTCATTCATGCCATTATAACACGGCATGCAAAAGCGGTCACGAGGCCTTTTGCCGGCGCCGTTCGGCCGATGAGCCAAGATGCATGTTTTCCCGGTACTTGGCGACCGTACGGCGCGCCACCGATATGCCTTCCTGCTTCAGCATGGCCGCAATACGATCGTCCGACAAAATATCGTCCGGCCGCTCGGCTTCGATCAGGGTCTTGATGCGGTGACGCACGGCTTCGGCCGCCACGCTTTCGCCGCCCTCCGACCCGCCAACGGCGGTGGAGAAGAAATACTTCAATTCGAAAATGCCGCGCGGCGTGGCGATAAACTTGTTGCTGGTCACGCGGCTTACGGTCGATTCATGCATTTCGATCGCGGCCGCGACATCGCGCAAGATAAGCGGCTTCAGCTGTGCCACGCCATAGACAAAGAATTTATCCTGCTGGCGCACAATTTCGCTCGCGACTTTCAAAATCGTGGTCGCACGCTGATGCAGCGCCTTGACCAGCCAGTTCGCCTGCTGCCAACGTTCGCTGATATAGCTTTTGTCTCCCGCCTTGAGCGAAGAGCCACTGACCTGATTGTAGTAGCGTTCGTTGGCCAGCACGCGCGGTAGCGTTTCGGTGTTTAGCTCGATATGCCAGCCGCCGCCGGGCACGGCACGCAAGATCACATCCGGCACCACCGGCTGCGCCACGTCATTGACGAAGGCCGTGGCGGGTTTGGGATTGAGCGCGCGAATCTCGGTAACCATATCGGCAAGATCTGCGGCGTCCACGCCGCAAAGCTTCATCAGCTGCGCCTTGTCGTTCTTCGCGAGCAACCCAAGGTTAGCCAACAATGCTTCCATCGCCGGGTCCAGCCGGTTTTTTTCGCGCAACTGCAACGCAAGGCATTCCTGCAGCGAGCGGGCAAAAATACCTGGCGGGTCGAACGATTGCAGCTTTTCGATCACGGATGCGAACTGCGCTTCGGTCGCCCCCATCTGGGAACGCACGAGGTCAAGATCGGGCGGCAGATAACCTGCCTCGTCCAGCATTTCAATCAGGGCGCTCCCGATCATGCGTTCATCGGGTTCGTACAGATCGACATGAACCTGCGAAAGCAGGTGTTCGCGCAGGCTTACGGCGGCAGCCACCGTTTGTTCGAAAGATGTTTCGCCATCGCTGAATTGCTGGCCGTGACCCTGAATTTGCCCGAGGCTGCTGGCGGCACCATCGGCCGCGTTATGGGCCACGCCGTCAGCCCACGCATCATCGGCATTATATTCCTTGCCGCTATCGGTATATTCCTGCACCGGCAAATCACCGGTCAATTCCCCGGCCGCAGCGCTTTCGCTTACAACCGGCACATCTTCGGCCACCGGAAAATCGTCGCCTTCGCCTTCGGCACGTTCAAGCAAGGGGTTGCTATCCAGTTCCGCCGCCACGAATGCGCCAAGCTCAAGGTTCGACATTTGCAGAAGCTTGATCGCTTGCTGCAGCTGCGGCGTCATGACCAGAGACTGGGATTGACGTATGTCGAGGCGTTGCGTCACGTTCATGCCAACAAGGCTACGCAACGAAAGTTAAGGCTTCATTGCCGGAGCGAAATTTGGCACCGAATTTGCCGAGATAATAAAATCAGGCGTTTTTCCGCTCATTCGTGCGGCCCGTTAACGGGAATTTAAGGGTTGGCGCAAATACGCGCGCCCAAGCCTACATCCTGAATTCTTCGCCCAGATAAACACGCCGCACATCGGCATGGGCCACAATCTCCTCCGGCAGGCCTTCCATCAGCACCTTGCCGTCATGAATGATATAGGCGCGGTCAACGATTTCCAGCGTGGCGCGTACGTTATGGTCGGTGATTAGCACGCCTATATTGCGGTCGCGCAATTGGCCGACAAGATCGCGGATATCGGCGAGCGCGATCGGATCGATACCCGCCAGCGGCTCATCGAGCAATATAAAGTGCGGCTGCGAAGCCAGCGCGCGCGCAATTTCCACGCGCCGCCGCTCGCCGCCCGAAAGCGCGAGCGCGGGCGCACGACGCAGATGGGTGATGCCGAATTCGGCCAGCAGTTCATCGAGCATTTGTTCGCGCACGTCGCGCTCGGCCGACACAACCTCAAGCACGGCGCGGATATTATCTTCGACCGAAAGCCCGCGGAAGATCGAGGCTTCCTGCGGCAAATAGCTGAGCCCCATGCGCGCGCGGCGGTACATGGGAAGGCCGGTGACATCGGCGCCATCAAGCATGATCGTGCCGCCATCGGGCTGCACGAGGCCGGTGAGAATATAAAAGCAGGTGGTCTTGCCCGCGCCGTTAGGCCCGAGCAGCCCAACCACCTCGCCCCGCTGCAAGCTGAGGCTTACATCGTGCAGAACCGGGCGTTTTTTGTAGCGCTTGCCGAGATGCGCGGCCGAAAGGCCTGTATCGGGCGCGGCCTGCGCGCGCAGCGCATCCATGGGCGTAGGCACAGCCTTCAGTATCGTTTTTTTCTTCGGTTTCATGCCTGTTCCTGCCCGCTATTTCTTATCCGGTACCAGCAGCGCGCGCACCCGTCCGTCGCCCGCCTTGCGGCTGCCATTGCTCATGATGCGGCTCAGGCCGGTCGCGAAATCGACTTCCGCCACCGCGCCTTCAAGCTGGCTCTGGCCGCGCGTCACGCGCACGCCGCCCGACATAATGGCGATATCGCGTCGCATGTCATAGACCGCCTTTTCGCCGCGCGCGACATCGGTTTTGGTGACCACCGTTACATTACCCTGCGCCAGCATTTGCTCAAGCTCCTGCTTGCCGTTCGGCAATTCAACGAATTGCGCGGTCAGCACATCGGCTTCCACCCGCCTGTCGTTTTGCGAAGCGATGGCGTTACCGCGCGCCACCGCCTTGCGCTGCGCTTCCCAGTATTCCAACCGATCACGCGCCGTCACCACCGTGTCGTTGCCCGCGAATTTCAGGCCGCTGCCGGTCAACACAGCGACTTTCTGCGTCACATCATAAACCGCACGCTGCCCCCAGGCTTCCTGCCTGGCCGAGGCGATATGCACATTGCCCTCCGCTACCAGCCGCACGATTTCATCCTGCCCCTGGGCGTTCTTTTTTTGGTAGGCGAAAAGCTGATCGGCCGTGACCGTAAAATCGCCGCGCACCGCCTTGGCCGCGCCGCGCGCCGCATACATTTGTTCCGGTTCGTGCCATTCCAGGCTTTCTTCGGCTGTAATCTCGATCGGTGCACCGCCGCCAAGGCCGCCCATCAGGCCGCCCTCACTTTGCGCCCGCGCAGGTTGAACGGGCGATACAAGAAGGCAGGCGATCAAGGAGACGATCAATCGGTTTGCATAAGACATGGTTATTCCGCCGTTTCCGTTTTTGTTTGCTTGCCGCTCAGCACGGCCTTGCTGCGACCGGTGAAGATAACCGTTTTGCCGCCGTCGAAAACCTTGATCCCGTCGCCCGTGACCGTACCGAAATCGCCGCTCAGGCGCACCGGTTTTTCGCTCCAGGCCGTACGGGTGGGAATATCGATATTCAGTTCATACGCGGCAAAGCGGTGGCCGCGGCTGTCGGAGAGCTGCACGTTGCCGCCGAGCCAGAGCCGCCGCTGTTCCTGATCGAAGCGGCCAATCCGTGCCCGGCCGCGCGTATCCGTGCCGCCTTTCAAACTGATTTCCGCCTCGAGGTTATCAAGATCGACGACCGCCATGCGGCCCGAAAGCTGCTGCGCGCGCGTGGCCGTGATCACGAAGGGCTGGCCCGCACTGTCGGTGCCGGTAAAACGCGGCTGTTCCATCGTGACCTTCGGCAGTTCCGCCGGCAATACAACCTTCACTTGCGGCGCATCGACCGGCCAATAAAACACGGCGGCGATTATAGAGAGCGCGAGCGCAGGCAGCGCGATGCGCAAAAACCGCACGCGCGTGCTGTGGCCGCGGTCATGTGCGACCGGTTTGCGCGTCTGCTGCCAGCGGCGGGGTTGCTTGCCGCCGGCCGGCGGCGCGCCAAGCGGCATATCTGTATCATCGGGCAAATCCTGCTCCGGCGGTTTTTGGGTCATGGGCTGTGCGCTCACCATGGCCGGGCGGTGCCTACGACAACGCCATCGGGATGGGGTTATAAGAGAAGATGTCGATATCCTTGAACCCTTCGAGATCAAGCTGCGCACGGTGGCGCAGGAATTCCATGGCCGCCTTTGCGGCTTCCGTCCTGCCTTCGCGCGCCAGCATTTCATCAAGTTTCTTCCTGATCGCGTGCAGATGCAGCACGTCGGTCGCGGCGTAGCGTTGTTGATCTTCGCTCAGCTTGTCTGCGCCCCAATCGGAAGTTTGCTGTTCCTTCGACAGTTCGATGCCGAGCAGATCCTTGGTCAGGATCTTCAGGCTGTGGCGGCTTGAAAAGGTCCGGACCAGCGCCGAGGCGATCTTGGTGCAGTAAACCGGTTGCGTCATCACGCCAAGATAATGCGCAATCGGCACGATATCGGCGCGCGCATAATGGAATATCTTCAAGACTTTCTGATCGGTCAGAAGTTTTTTAAGGTTCGGCGCGTCATAGGAACCTTTGGGAAACTGTACCAGATGGGCGTTGCCATCACCGGATGAAAGCTGCACCACGCAAAGCCGGTCGCGCGACCAGTTCAGTCCCATGGATTCGGTATCGATCGCGATGCTATCGCCGAAAGAAAGGCCGGCCGGGATATCGCCCCGGTGCAGAGTAATCGTCATATGTTCATGCCCTTACTAATAAGGATGGTGCCCAAGAGAAGACTCGAACTTCCACGACATTGCTGCCACAGGTACCTGAAACCTGCGCGTCTACCAATTCCGCCACTTGGGCATATCCGTTGCCGGATACGGGCTGAACACATCCTGACCGGTCACCCGGCAGAGGCAAGGTCGTAAGGCCCGCCAGCCGCCAAGTCAAGCCGCGCCGGGATCGCCAGCACATTGATATCTAATAGGGTTTACCGCTCGTAATTGCCAGTTTTGTTTTTGCGGCCCCGCGCTTGGCGCGCCCGGCAATTGCTGCTAACTTGCTTACTTATCAATTGTTTATCTGGTTTTTTGTGAAAGGCGACGATGCAACAGATCACCATTTTCGGCGGCACCGGCTTTATCGGACGCTACCTTGTGCGGGAACTGGCCAAAACCGGCATACGCATCCATATCGCCACCCGGTCGCCCGAACGCGTTCTGCCGCTCAAGCACGCCGGGAATGTCGGACAGATCGTCGCCGTGCCATGCAATCTGCGCGATGACGCTTCGGTCGCCGCCGCGCTGCGCGGGTCCGACGCCGCGGTCAATCTGACCGGCATCCTGTTCCAGCGCGGGCGCAACAGGTTCAACACCATCCATGCCGACGTGCCGCGCCGCATCGCGCGCATAGCGAAGGCTGCGAACGTCAAACGTTTTATCCATGTTTCCGCACTTGGCGCCGACGCGACCAGCAAGTCCGCCTACGCGCGCAGCAAGGCGGCCGGCGAAGAAGCGGCGAGCGAAGAATTTCCCGGCACGACAGTACTGCGGCCCAGCATTGTGTTCGGGCCCGAAGACGGTTTTTTCAACATGTTCGCCGGGCTCGCAAAACTGTTTCCTGCCTTGCCGCTGATCGGCGGCGGTAAGACAAAATTCCAGCCGGTTTATGTCGGCGATGTCGCGGACGCCATCATGGCGGCGCTTTCCCGCACCGAAGCAAGCGGGCAGACCTACGAACTTGGCGGTCCACAAGTTTACAGCTTCAAACAGCTTTTAAAACTGATGCTGGCGGAAACCGGGCTTGACCGCTGGCTCGTGCCCGCGCCGTTCTGGGCCGCAAAACTGAAGGCGTATTTTCTGCAACTGCTGCCCCGCCCCTTGCTGACACCGGACCAGGTCGAATTGCTCAAACGCGACAATATAGTCAGCCAAGGCGCGCATAAACTGGCCGATCTGGGCATTACGCCGACGGCGCTTGAGGTTATTCTACCCACCTATATGGACCGCTACCGCGCCGGCGGCCGGTTCACCCGCAGGCCGCACCCGAAAGCGGCATGATTTTGCGCACTCCCGCTTTTGCTGTATTGTATTCCCATGACCGATAGCCAGCCATCCGACGAAAGCAAGGCCCGCCAGCGCACCTTCATGGAAGACCGCGCCCGCCGCGGGTCCGACCGCAAACAGCGCTGGAAGCTGATGTGGGTTCTGGTGGCGGTCGCGGCATTCGTGATTGTTGCCTATATACTCTATCTCACCGGCCTGAATTTACCATTTACGTTAATTTAACCGCCGAGCTGTTTTATCGATAGGCTCGGGCGCATTTGCGTGCGCAAACACCCCGTTTCCTTGATGAATTGATGTACGGTCTGGCATGTATATAGGTATCGACCTTGGCACTTCCAACAGCGTGATCGCCGGGCTGATCGACGGCGAGGCAACCGTGTTTCGCCCGGTCGATGGCAGCGACATCCTGCCAAGCGTGATTTATTTCGACAAGCGCGGCCACCGTCTTTACGGTCGCCGCGCCTATGACCAGGCGATGCTCGCACCCGATAGCGTGGCGATGGGCTTCAAGCGGCTGATGGGCACATCGACCCCGATCAGCATTCCCGCCACGAATATGAGCCTGACGCCCGAAGAATGCAGCGCCGAGATTATCCGCCAGCTTCTCGGGCAGGCCGCGACGGCCACCGGCGGCGCGGAAATCGAAGGCGCCGTCATCACCATCCCCGCCGCCTTCAACCAGATGCAATCGGAAGCCACCATGCGCGCCGCGCAGATGGCGGGCTTGCAAAATATCGAATTGCTGCAAGAACCGGTTGCGGCGGCCATCGCCGCCATGGGCGGCGCGGCCAAGCGTTCGGGCCAGTTTCTGATCTACGATCTCGGCGGCGGTACTTTCGATCTCGCGCTCGCGCAAAGCTTGCAGGGCGAGGTCAGCATCATCGCCCATCAGGGCATCAATATGCTGGGCGGGCGCGATTTCGACCGCATGCTGGTGAACGAAGTTGTGCGTCCGTGGCTTGCCGAAAATTTCGATCTGCCTGAAAATTTCCAGCGCGATCCGCAATATCGGCGCCTTGTCCGCATATCCCACCTTGCCGCCGAAAAGGCCAAGATCGAGCTTTCCAACGCGCCCGAAGCCACCGTTTTTGCATCCGACGAGGAACTGCGCCTGCAGGACGCCAGCGGCACCGATGTATATCTTGAAGTTTTGGTGACGCGCAAACGCTACGAAGAGCTGATCCGCGAGCCGATCGACCAGACCATCGCGGTCGCGCGGCAGGTGCTGGAGGAAAACAACTATACCAACGAAAACATCGACCGCGTTGTGTTCGTGGGCGGGCCTTCGCGCACGCCCCTGGTCCGCGAAATCGTATCGCACGAGCTTGGCATCCCCACCGACATGAAGCTCGATCCGCTGACGGCCGTTGCGGTCGGTGCGGCGTGGTATTGCGAAAGCCGCGAATGGAATGCGGAAGGCAAGGTAACCAGCAAGCCCGTGAAGGCCAGCGTGGATGTCGAAGCCGAAACCGCAATCAACCTGCATTTCGATTACCCGCTGCGAACCGGCAACGATGCAGAAAAACTGAAAGTGCGCATCACCGGCAGCACCGGCGAAGCCGAACAGATTCAGGTCGAGGGACAAGATGGCTGGGCTTCCGACTTTCTCGAACTCACAGACGGGCTGGTAATCGATCTTCCGGTCCGGCAAATGGGTGAAAACCGCTTCGCAATCCGCCTGTTTGACGGGCAGGACCGCCAGCTGGACATGCACGACCATGATTTTACCATCACCCGCACGGTCGCGACCACCGCCGCGATCCCCGCAAGCCAGACCATCGCGGTCAAGGCGCTGAAGGAACTGCAGGGCGAGAGCAATATTCTGTACCCGCTGGTGGAAAAGGCCACGATGCTGCCGGCGGAAGGCAAGACAACATTCAAAAGCGCACGCGATTTGCAGGCGGGCGACCCCGCGCATCTGGGCTTCGAGCTGTTTCAGGTGGAATATCCGGACAAGGTCGAGCTTAATCTTTGTGTCGGCGTGTTTCGTATCGCCGGGGGCGATTTGCCGGAAGGCTATGCCATCAAGGCGGGTGACCCGATCGTCTTCAACTGGCGCATGAGCGATAGCGGCCTTCTACAGGCCAGCGTGAGCCTGCCCGGCAGTGCCGGCGGCAAGGGCGGCGGCATCGAACTGCAAACGCCGCGCTTCTATTCGCCGCAGGCGGGACAGGTCAGCTTCGATAACGACCATGGCCGGAAGTTCGCTGAAGCGCTGATGGGACAGGCGGAAGAGGAATGCGGCGATATCGCAGCCGCGCTCGGGCCCGATGGCGGCGCGGATCTGGGCGAGTTACGCGCGCGGCTGAAACGCCAGCAGGAGGCGCTAAAAGACGCGTCAGAGCCCGAAGCGCTACGCAAGGTGTGCGAGGAAATTCGCTTCGTGCGGCAAGATACGGCGCGGCTCGGCAAGCAGCACCGCGCCGCCATGCTGCAAAGACAGTTGGGCAAGCTGACCATGGTATTCTACCGCGCGGGACGGGCGCACGCCGACGAAAACGAGAAGGCGCGTTTCGAAAACCACGCCAGCAAGACACAAAAGGTAATCGACGACACCGAAAACCCGGCGTTCGAGGATGCGGAACGTCATATCGGCGAGATGCGGGAAATTTTCTTCGCCGCCGCGTGGCGCGACCCGGAATATGTCAAGATGTGGTTCAACCGACTGGCGGGCGAACCTTATTTGTTCCCCGATCAGGAAGAATTCAAGAAAATGATCGCCGAAGGCGGCACGCTGATGGGCAAGGGCGACATCGAGGGGCTGCGCCCGCTTGTCAGCCGCCTGCTCGATAGCCGCGTCGCGCTTACGGCTTCCGACGCCACGGGCGAACTGGCGACCATCGTCAAGGCCTGAGATTTTTTGCCGGAAAATAACGCGGCGGATCAGCCGACGTTCCACGCCTCGTCTTCGTCGTAACGCGCGGGCAGCATGATCACGGGAACGGATTCGCACGTGCCTTCGACCGTAACGGGCACCCATGCCGGGCGCCCTTCGATCATGTTGCATTCGTAGCTGGAGCGGAAATGCCCGTCGATCTTGACCGTGAACCCGCCGCCCAGTTCGGCCGCCACCGGGTTCAATTGCCGGCCGCAAACCGTGACGGCGGAAGCGCAAACGCCCGGCACATCATTCATGATATTCATGCCGCCGGTTGAAATACTGGCGGTGAAATCGGTTGCGTGCGCGGGTTTGATGGGTGTGAGAAAAAGGAGCGTCAGGCTCGCGAAAGCTGCTGCCGTGCAAAAGGTGCGAAATACGCTGCCCGTTCTCCTCATATGCGGCCCTCGTTGCATCGGCCCGGGCCATGTCTTCAGCCCAAAATCAGTGTCGGGGCCGATCATTACGCCATCATAACGCCGCAGGTTTTAAGGAACGATTAAGCCTGTTATGCTAGTTTTCCGTTGAAATGGCTTGTTTTTTACCGGGCTTGCCACGCAGAAAAGCGCGGTTTTAAATCAACTCTTAACGATACTCTGGTTTTCTCATTTCTCTCAGGTTCGGTCAGGAGCAACTGCATGATTTATCTCGATTGGCAGGATGTCAGCGCCGAGGAAACCGCCCGTCTGATCAGCGAGGTCAACGCGGCCGCTTCCTACAAGCTGCATGAAAGCAAAACGAAGGTCCGCGTTGCGCCGGTTCCTTTCTATGACGAATATAATTTCTATGGCCTTGCAGATGGCAGCATCGATGGGCCGAACGAGCGCTTCATGCTCTACAAGCCGGGCGATATCGCTCTGCTGAACTGGACCAACGAGCCCATCTACCAGGTCAACGAAAAAGCGCCGATCAAGCTCGAACGCAAGACCACGATCCCCTACGCCAAGTTTTTCTTCCACTATGTGCGCGGCCAGCTCGGTCGCTTTATCATCGTGGAAAAGCCCGAAGAAGTGAAATGGCACAAGATCGCCAAGCCCGAAGAAAAGGCGCAGGTGAATGAAAAGCTGATGCCCGTGACCTATAAGGGCATCACCAAGGATAACCTTTATACGCTGACCGCAACGGTCGTGTTCAAGAACGCGCTGTTCCGCACCGACATCAAGATCGCGCCGCAGGAAATGGACGTGTACGATGAAGAGACCGCCGAAAGCGAGCATTTTACCATCGGCCAGATGAAGCTTACGAACGAAGAGCTTCTGCTTGAAGACCTGAACGTGCCGATCGATCCGCCGCCGGGCGAATTCGGCTAACCGCCTCCGGAACTACCGAAAATAAGTATCAGCCCCTCAGGAATCGAGGCAAAAAACAGGGTCTAGCTCTGTTTTAACCTTGATTCTAACCTGCGCGTCTTTATAGGATCGCCCGATTGCGGCGTGGCCGCGTTTAAACAGTTTTTTGCTATGACAAAATCTCTTTTCCCGTTCGCCGCAGGTATGTTGACCGGCGGGGCGGCCGCTCTTTCAATCGGCAACATCGCAGCCGCGGTTGTGCTATCCCATTGGCTTCTTGGCGCAGCAACCTTGTTCGGCCTTGGCGTGTTAATTGTCGGAGGCCTTTTTCCGGAGTCGCGACGCATTCTTGGCAAACCCGACCCTGTGATCGCACCATTTATGCTTGGCTTCGTTATCGGCATGGCCGTCATAGCCGGTTTCATGCAAATGGGCGCACAGAGCACGCCCGTCCTGCCTGTGCGTTCGCCGGGTCCCTATTATGATGTGATGGTGCCGCGCGGGCCCAACGTCATGCCGGCCTAGATTTCGCCTTCGATCCACTGCTGCAACTGGGTTTTCGGCACGGCGCCGACCTTGGTCGAGGCAACCTGCCCGCCCTTGAACAGCAAAAGCGTAGGAATGCTGCGAATGCCGAACTTGCTCGGTGTCACCGGGTTTTCATCGACATTCATCTTGACGATCTTCACCCGTCCGCCCATTTCGCCCGCCAGTTCCTCGAGCACGGGCCCGATCATTTTGCACGGGCCGCACCATTCCGCCCAGAAATCGACCAGAACAGGCCCTTCCGCCTTCAGGACGTCGGTTTCGAAATTGTTGTCGCTTACGGCGCTGGTGGCGTTACCCATCTGATTCTCCCTTATATGTCGTTATAAACCCTATATTGGTGCTGCCGGGCGAAAGGTCAAGCCGCCGCCGCGGACATTTTGCGGTATTTTTCCGGCACTTCCAGCAGGCACGGCCCGTTTTCCCCATATGTCCACAGCAGGAAGGTCTTGACCGCCCTGCCGGGGTAAACCTGCGCCAGCAATGCCGCATAATCGGCCAGCTGTTCACGGTATTCTTCCGGCACGCGATCGAGCGATTGCGGTGGCAGGCGATCGGTTTTGTAATCCACGATCCACACTTCGTTGTCTTGCACGCAGAGCCGGTCGATCCTGCGGTTCACGAGCCTGCCGCCGCTGCGCCCGGCGATCGGCACTTCCGCCCGGCTGTTCGCGCCGAACAGCGCGGCATGAGCCGGCGCTTCCAGCACCGCCATAACCTCGTGCGTGATCGTCGCCCGTTCTTCCGCCGTCAGCGCATGCGCGGGTTGCGCCAAAAATTGCGCGGCACGTTCCGCCCGCTGCGCTGCCGGGAAACCGGGCCCGGTCAAGATTTGCAGCAAGCGATGGACCAGCTTCCCGCGCAGAAAACGCCTTTCGTCCGCGCCCTGCTTGCCGCCAAGCGGGGTGGCGCGCGGTGTGCCGTCATCGATACTCTCATACCCGCCGGTCTCCGCCGCAACGGCGCGGCTGGCCCATGGCGGTAAAATCGTGGCCGGTGCGGCAGCCTTGCATATGACCTTCGCTTCCGGCGCCGCGATGCCTTCTGCCCTGCCTTCCGCGAAAGCGATTTCCGGGCGCGCGCCCTCGGCGGTCTTTATCCGCGATGCATAGACTTCCTGGTCCAGCGGACGCAGCGCGCGGCGCGCAAGATCATGCCACGAAACGGCAGCAGCGGCCTCGCCATCATCGCTTTCATCCTGTTCCTGTTTTTCTTCTTTTTCCTGTTTGTTGTGCCAGCCATAGATATACAAACGCTCTTCCGCGCGGGTCAGCGCCACGTAAAGCTGGCGGCGGTATTCTTCGAGCTGCTGCACCCGCGCCGCTTCCCGCAACGCCAGCGCCGCCGCATGCGCTTTCTTCTGCGAAGGCACAAAGCATGGCAGCCCGCCATCATCCAGCAAAATGCGCGGCAATTGCCGCGCCAGCGGCGGCGCCATCGTGTCGGGCAAAATCACGATGGGCGCTTGCAGGCCCTTCGCGCCGTGCACGGTCATGATCCGGACCTGCCCCTGGCCCTGATCCTGCTCGCGCTTCAGTTCGCTTTCGGCATGCAGTACGGCATAAACGAAATGCTGTAGCGAGCCCGGCGCGCGGCGCGTGAAATCCTGCGCGGCGTTTAAAAGCTCATCGAGCGGATCGAGCGCATCCGCGCCCAGCCGTTTCACCATGGCGCGGCGGCCACTTACGGTATCGGCCGGGCACGGTTCATCCAGAATGCCGGCAAAGAAGGTGTAAACGCTAGTTTGGTCGGCGCGGCCGAGCCAGCCTTCGAGGTAGCCGCGCGCCGCGGCTACCGTGCGGTCACTGCCCGCCAAGGCGCTCATTTGCTGCCACAAGCTGCCCTTGCGATCGTGGCACAGCGCAAACAAGGTTTCTTCGCCAAGCCCCAGAAGCGGCCCGCGCAGAACGCATGCAAGGTTTAGATCATCTTCCGGCAGCAACACGAATTGCGCCAGCGCGAGCATATCGAGCACGCTGATTTGCTCCGCCAGCTTCATGCGGTCCACGCCCGCCACCGGCACGCCAAGCGCCTTCAGTTCCCGCACCATGTGTTCGACCAGAGAATCGCGGTGACGCACAAGGATCATGATGTCGCCCGCCTGCATCGCACGCCCGCGCGCGCCAAGCATTTCTCCGCCAGCGATCCAGCCATGGATGCGACGTGCGATGGTGCGCGCCAGCAAGGCGGGCGGCGGCACATGCCCCCCGCCATCGCCCGCAACCGCCCACGGCACGATATCGGCCCGCGCGGCAGTGATGGGCGGCCACACTTCAATCGCGCCGGGCTGGCCGCGCATGCGTGCCGAAACGACGTGCCTTACAGGCGTTTGCGAAACGCCCGCGCGCGTTTCCACATCAGCGAACACTGCATCCACCGCATGCAACACGGGGCGGGACGAACGAAACGACGTTTCGAGCGCAACTTCTTTGAAATCTTTCTCCGCCGCTGCGGCGCGGGCGACATAGCGTACGCGCTGGGCCGCAAACATGGCCGGGTCGGCGCCCTGGAAGCTGTAGATGGATTGTTTTTCATCGCCCACCACAAAGACCGTGCGTGCGGCATTTTCCCGCGCGCCCGCGCCGGAAAAGAATTCGTCCGTTAACGCATTAATGATGGACCATTGCGCCGCACCCGTATCCTGCGCCTCATCGACCAGCAAGTGATCAATACCGCCATCAAGCTTGAAAAGCACCCATGCCGCCGCTCCGTCGCGCCCCAACAGCGCAACGGTTTTGTCGATCAGATCGGTATAATCAAGCACCGCGTGCAATTCCTTGCGGCGGCGATAGTGCGTCAAAAGCCCTTCTGCCAACGCAACAACCGCGCCGGTCGCTTCCAGAATCTCGACCGCCTTCATGGCTTCACGCACCGCTGAAAGCCGTTCAGCCTCCCGCTCCGCGGCAGGCACGAGACTTTGATCGTCACCTTTGTTCAAAAGTTTCCGCGGCGTGCTTTTGTCTGTCAAAAAAACCTTTGCGTAATTTTCCAGCTGCGCGATCCGCGTCGCTTCGTCGCCGGAAAGCCAATCGGCTATGACTGCGCCCCAGCCCTTTTGCCTGTCGCTGCCGCCGCCAAGCAGCGCAGCAACCCGCTTCAGCGCCGCGCCGTCGAACGCGGCATTTTGCACGGTGGCGCGCGCACAACTTTCAGAAGTTTGGTTTGCTGTAAATCCATGTTTTTCACGGATCGCGGCAACAAGCGCTTCGCCGCCGCCGTACATATCAAGCAGATGAATAAAGTGCGTGCGCCGGCTGATAATTTCCGCCAGCACGGTATCGAAATGCTGGTTGCCGTATTTTTCGGCCAGCAATGCCACGGCACGGCCAAGCGATGTGCCCGGTTCCCGCGCCGCAAGCACCAGAACTTCATCCCGCACCGTCTGCAGCCAAAGCCTTTCCTGCTCATCTTCGATCAGCGTGTAGTGCGGCGAAACCCCGGCTTCGAGCGGGAAGCGGTGCAATATTTCCTGTGCAAACGCATGGATCGTTTTAATACGCAGCCCGCCGGGGCAATCCAGCACGCGCGCAAACAGCCGCCGGGCCGAAGCGCGCGCTGACGCCGGCTGGCGCGCGCCGAACAGCGTGGCCAGCGCATCTTCGAGCGCATCGTCATCAATGACGGCCCACGCGCCCAGCATGTCGGCGATACGCATCGCCATTTCGGTGGCGGCCGCGCGCGTGAAGGTCAGGCACAAAATGCGTTCGGGCGGCGCGCCCGTCAGCAAAAGACGCACAAAGCGATCGACCAGAACCTTGGTTTTACCCGAACCGGCCGAAGCCGTGACCCATGCCGAATGTGCCGGGTTTGCGGCGTGCAATTGCGCGGCTTCGGGCGTGATGGCGGTGCGGACGGTCATGCTTCCTCCCCATCCGCAGCAGACCATTCGGCGATACGCGCGAGATGCGCGTAATCATCGTAATGCGGGCGGTATTTGGCGACCGGGATCACGTGATAGGGTGCGGTATCGCTGGCATAGGCGGCCACGATTTCTTCCAGCCCCGCGCGCGCTTCATCGATCAAGGCCCGCGTTTCTTCCGCGCCATAATGGCAGCGCGAACGCGGTGCGCCGCCCGCTTCGTCGGGATAAACATGCCAGTAAGACAGCTCATCCACCCCGCCGGCCGCAAGCCCCTTGAACGCGCCCGCTTCCGCCATCCAGCCAAGCAAGGCAAGTTGCGGTTCATAGCCGTGCTTCACCTCGTCTTTCGATGGCACGCGCCCGGTTTTGTAATCGCAAATCGCGTAGCCACCCTGCGTGCGATCGATGCGGTCGGCGCGGCCTTCCAGAAGATATTCCGCGCCGCCCGCCTGAAACGGAAGCGCGGCTTCGCATTCGCCCGCCGCATAGGCGCGCGTTTGTTGCAGCGCGCATTGTCTTTTCACAAAGGCGCGGGCGATGGCGGCAAAACGCGGCCACCAGAACGCTTCCACCGCCGGGTAGTTCAGATATTTCTGGTAAGCCCCGCGCCCTGCATCGATCAGCTCCCGTTCCGCTTCCGCCACATTTCTGATGCCGTCGCGGTGCCGTTCCATGAAGGCATGCAGAATATCGTGGATGAAGCTGCCCTGCTCGGCCGCCGTTGGCGGTGCATCGAGCGGATCGAGCGGCTTAAGCTTCAAAACGCGTTTTGCATAAAAGCCATAGGGGTTACGCATCAGCAGCCCGATATCCGTTACGGTAAAGCGCATGGGGCGCGCCGCGCGCGGCGGGGAAGGTGCCGGGCGTTGCATGGGCGCGGGCGGGCCTTCGGGCCGGTCGAGCGCACGCGCGAGCCCGAGCCATTTGTCATCCGCCCCAAGCGCCCCGCCGTCGCGGCCAAGCGCCTGCACCGTGACGCCAAGGCGCAGCAAAAGCCGCGAAGGCACCGTGGGCGCGCGGCCTTCGCGCGCCGCGCGGGTCACCAGCACATGCGGCATGGCCGCAAGCTGGGCAAAATCATGCGCGGCATGGCCTGTGCGTTCTTCAGGCGAAGGCAGGCCGAAATCCTGCCGCATCGGACGCGACATCCAGGGATCGAGCGGTGGAGCGGGCGGCCAGCTTCCCTCGTTCATGCCGCCCAAAATCACCATATCGGCATGCAGAAGCCGCGCTTCCAGCGTGCCCATAATTTGTACGCGCGGATGCGCGCTTCGTGCGCCGCGCGGCCGCACCACCGCCTGCGTCATCATGGCGCTGAACAACGCCGGGTAATCGCACCCTTTGATGGGTGGAAATTCCGCGGCGGCTGCCGACCATTCGCTCAGCCAGTCTGCCGCCGCCTTGCCATCGTCGCCCGTCCATAAAATATCGGCCCCGGGCACGCCATCCTTCGCGGCAAGGCGTTCACAAAGCGCCGTATGGGCCGCAAGCAGCTCATGCAGCCCGCAAGTGCCATGCAGCATGTCCCCAAGGCGCGCGAGGTCAGCGCCAAGCAATTGCGTAAAGTTTAAAAGGCTTTCTTCGGCCCCGGCATCCTGCAACGCCTGCACGATCGCGCCCGGCCCCGCACCCAGCTTCGGGCCGCGCAGTGCCGTGCGTTCGATCGCGCGCGCAAACACACGGCATTGTATTCTCGTGTGGCCGCAGGCGGCCAGCGGATGTTTGAGCAGCGCGAGAAAATCCACCGCCCCCGCTTCGCTGCCGCAACCGGCCAGCACCAGCCGCATGAAGCTGCCGAGCCGCGTGCCGTCGAGCGGCCTGCCGGCGGTATCGTTCGCTTCAATCCCCCAACGGCACAAACCCATGCGCACGCGCTCGGCCAGATTGCGGTTCGCGGTCACCAGCGCGACTTGGCGCGACCGGTCTTCAAGCGCTTCGCGGATCGCAAGCGCGATCACGGTCGCTTCTTCCTGCAAGCTTGCGGCCGTGACCGTTTGCAGCCCTGCAAGCGCTTCGTCCGCATCGAACGGCGCGTCGCGCAGCGCGCGCCAGCCGTCGCTTACGGCAGCCGGGCGCAACGTTTCGGCGATAAATTGCGTGCGCGGCGTCGTTGCCGTTTTGCACCCGGGCCACAAATTTACTTGTTCGCGCGCCGCCCCGATGACGCCAAGAAGGCGCTTGATGCTTGCTTGCGGGTGCGTATCGCCCGCCGCCTGCCAGCTTTCCCCGTCCATCGCCCGGTCCAGTCCGGGCAGCACGACCGTCCCCCGCGGCATATGCGCGATAACCCTCAAAAGCCGTGCGGTTGAGGGCATGGAGCCCGTGGAACCGGCGGCGATCACGGGCCAGGGCGGCGGCGATTTTTCCCACGCATCGGCCTGCGCGCGCAGCATGGCAACGCGCCAGGCCATCGGATCGCACATATTTCTTTCGGCAAGGATTTTCGGCCATTCGGCGGTCACGATCGCCAAAAACCTTACGACTTCCTGCCAGTGTGCGGCATAATTTTCAGGCACAAGGCGCGCGATCACTGCCGGGTCGTCAATTTCCTCGCGCTGCATCTGATCGAGGAGCCCTGCAAGCGCGGCCGCGAGCTGCGCTGCGCGATCGAGCCCAAGCCCACCTTCCCGCTCCATCACAAGCCTTGTGAGCAGCATTTGCCGTTGCAGCTTCGGCATAGGTTCGGGCAATCCGCCGGCCATGCCCGTTATTTCGGGCGGCAGGCTTTCATCTTCTTCAAGGTCACCGAAGGGCCGGATCGTGGGCAAAACCGCGGCAGATGCGTCGCTCACTTCAAGAAACTTTTCCGCCAGCACGCGGCAGGCCCGGCGGGTGGGAAGAAAGATACGTGTGTCGCTAAGTTTTAAAAGATCGCCCCCCGCCTGCGCCACCAGACCTTCGGCAAGGCGCCGCAAAAAATCTTCATGCGCCGGTATGGTGGTGACACGCGGCGCGCCGGTCATGGAAACAGCCAGCCTTCCCCGCTTTCCAGCAGACGGTTTGCTTCCGCAAGGTCTTCGGGCGTGCCAATATGGTAACAGCCCCCTTCATGCACGACACCATAAAGCCGCCCGGCGGTTTCAGCGGCATCGAAGATAACGTTATTGGAAAAAGCCTTGTCCTGCACGGTGCGGTACAGTTCGGGCTTTACGATCATGGCCGATATAAAAACATAAGGTAGCGGCTGCGGCAGCCCGGCGCGCGCGAGCCTGCCATCTTCGAAAAGCGCGAAATCACCTTTTGTGCCGAACCCGCGCGCCTTTTCCCGTTCCTTGACCAGCAAAAGCACGTCCATCGCCGCCGGATCCCATGCTTGCACAAGCTTTTCAAGCGCGGCAGCGTCGCGGTCCTCACGCGGGTCTTCCCACGGCAAATCGGCATTGACCACGAACACCGGCTCTTCCCCCAGCCACGCGAGCGCATGCTTGATCCCGCCGCCGGTTTCAAGCGGCGTCGCTTCGCGTGATAAAACGATCTTGATGTCGTGCCGGGCGGCAAGATGCGCTTCGATCTGGTCGGCCAGATAGCTGATATTCACAACCACCCGCACGACGCCGACCGCCTTCAGCTTATCGATTGCGCGATCGAGCATGGTGCGCGGCCCGGCGCGCAAAAGCGGCTTCGGGGTCGCCAATGTCAGCGGGCGCATGCGCGTCCCGATGCCTGCGGCCAGGACCATCGCGGTATGGGGGATGAACGGGTTCATGGGAAACGGGTAGCAGATTCGGGATCAGAATTCAGGAAAATTCGCCGCAACCCAGCCTTTAAGCGGGCTTAGCGCGGACCGCGCCAGCCGCGTTTTCATGAATGTCCTTATGCGCGGCACAAAAGCCTTGCGGGGCGATGTTTGCGGCATATCGGGCGCGCCCAGCATGCCGAGAATGCGCATATGCCGCTGCAGGGACAAAATGGCGCAGGCATCGGCCAGTTGTGCGCCGTCCAGGCCGGGAAAGGCTTGCAGATAACGCGCCAGAACGGCTTCGCGCACATCTTCGGGGATATCGCGGCGCACCTGTTCGGTCAGCGAAGCAAGATCGTAGGCGGCGGGGCCGATGCCGGCCAGTTCAAAATCCAGCAACCCGACAGAAAGCCGGCCTTCGCGGCCCGGGAGGTCCATCAGATTATCGGCCATGAAATCGCGCAGCATCAGCGTTTGCGGCAGCGCCGCGGGCAGCGCCAGCAGCACGCGCCAAATGGCCGAGAAATCTTCCCGCGCGCCGCCGGATAATGCTGGCGCAAGGTTATCGAGGAAGGGTTGCAGAAGTTCTATAAAACGTTGCGCATCATAGACGGGTAAATCGATACCCTGCGCGCCGGCGGGCACAAAGGCTTTGTGCAATTCGATCAGCGCATCGGTTGCGCGCAAAAGAAGGGCGCGCGCATCCGCACCCGCATCGATCATGCGGCCGAAATTCTGTTCGCCGAAATCTTCAAGCAACATAAAGCCGCGCAGGCTGTCGGCGGCGTAAATGCGCGGCGCCGAAGCGCCGATCCGGCGCAAAAGCGCGGCGATGCGCACAAACATCATGAAATGTTTGTCGGGCGCGGCCTGCATCAGAATTGCGGAATGCGTTTGCGCATCTTCCCGGCGTAGCCGCGTATAGCGGCGCTGCGACCAATCGGCCGCAAAGGGCTCAGCCGCGGCCACGGCCCATCCGTTTTCACGTAAAAACACCTCAAGCGCTTCATTGCCCGCTGCGGCTTCGCTCATAAAACCACCTGTTGCAACCGCGCCTGCCACAGCGCATCGCCCGCCAGCTCGACGCTGTGCTTCCCGTGGGGTGAAAGCGTGAACACAAGATCAAGCCGCGCGCGCGACAGCATGCCGCCTGCACGTTCCGGCCACTCGACCAGCATGATTCCGCGCCGCGCATCGTCGAAACCGAGCTCGGCCACTTCTTCGGGCCGCTTGATACGATAAAGATCGAAATGCCAGAGCGTGCCCAGCGGCGTTTCGTAAGTCTGCACAAGCGTAAAGGTGGGCGAAGGCACTTCAAGCGCTTCATCGTCCATCATCACCCGCACAAGGGCGCGCGCGAACGTGGTTTTGCCCACCCCAAGCGCGCCATGCAGCGCCAAAACATCGCCCGGCTCCAGCAACGGCGCGAGCCGCGCGGCAAGCGTTTCCGTCGCGGCGGGTTTGGGTAAATGCAGGGTCTTGATCGGGCTTGGAAGGGCCATGCGGCCTACAATAAGGCCGGGCCGGGCAAAGCTCAATGCTTCCTGTACGGGCTTATTCCGCTGCCAGGCGTCTGTCGGCCGTCTGCGTTTCCGGCATGCGCACCGGCAGTATGCAGGTGATGGTGGTGCCCTGGTTCAATTGGCTCTTGAGTTCGATCCTGCCGCCATGCAGTTCGACAAAGCTGCGGACCAGCGCGAGGCCGAGCCCGGCACCGCTTTGCCGCGCTTGCGGATTGGCGCGTTCGAACTTACCCCAAATCCGCTCCTGATCCTGCGACGAGATGCCGATGCCGTTATCAACCACGTTCAGCGTAACCCATTGTTCCTGTCTGCGGCCCTGCAGCACGATGCGACCGCCCGGCGGGGTGTATTGAATGGCGTTGCTGACGAGATTGAACAGAACCTGTTTGATGCGTTTTTCATCCACTTCGATACTGCCGACGGCGGCGTCGCAATCGACCACAATTTCCAGAGATTGCTGCCGCGCGCGCTCGCCGATCAGGTGGCTGACCGCCTGCAAAAGCTGCGAGACCTGCACGCTGCGTCGATCGAGCATCATGCGCCCGGCTTCGATAGTCGCGAGATCGAGCACGTCGTCGATCAGCGCTTTGAGCCGTTTGCTGCTTTCCATCATGGTGCGTGCATATTCGAGCTGGCGTTCGTTCAGCGTGCCGAAATACTGGTTGCTGAGGATTTCCGCGAAACCCGTGATGGTGTTGAGCGGTGTGCGAAGCTGATAGGATACGTTGGCGACAAATTCCGATTTCAGCCGGTCCGCCGTGGCCAGCGCAGCGTTGCTGGCGCGCAGCGCCTGCTCCACCTTCACCGTGTCGGTTACGTCAAGATAGCTGTTCAGCACCGCGCCATCCGGCAACGGCACCGTGGAAAATTCGATCACCGCGCCGTCGGCGCGGTCCAGCCGCCCGGCGCGCGCGGTACGGTCAAGCGTGTAGGAGATCATCTCGCCCTTGAACTTGGCCCAGTTATCGTAATGGTAGAAGGGCTTCATGCGCTCCAGCAGGTCGCTGATATGCGGCTCGCTCTCCAGATCTTCCTGCGGCATTTTCCAGATGCGCGAAAAGGCAGGGTTGGAAAGCTTCAGCCGCCCGTCAGAGCCGAACACGGCGATGCCCTCGGCCAGGTTGTCCAGTGTTTCGCGCTGCACGGCGATCAGCGTGTTGTAGGAAGATTCGAGCGCAAGCTTGTCGGTCACGTCTTCGTGCACGAACATCAGCCCGCCGAACGGGTGCGGCACGGTCACGATACGCAAGGCCGTGCCATCCGGCATATGCATCATATCCTCGCGCGGCTCGAGCAGCGAGGTGAACAGAGCGGTGCGTTCGCGCTTATAACGCTGGAAATCGGCATATTCCGGCACGCGGCGGCGCACACGCAAATCCTCCATGATCTCGCCCAGCGTCGGTTTCGATTGCAGGAAATTCTCGTCATGGTCCCACAGCCGAACATAGGAGCGGTTGTAAAATTCCAGCCGCTGATCGGAGCCGTAAACCGCGATAGGCGTCGCGAGATTTTCAAGCACTTCGTTGTGCGCCAGCGTATGACGCTGCAACGCTTCGTCTTTTTCCTCTTCCGCCGTCACGTCGATGGCATAGCCCATGATCTGGCTACGGCTCTCGCCTTCCGGCTCAAGCGCGGCCTTGGTCACCTCTACAAGACGGCGCTGCCCGTTGACAACAAGATGGTGCCGTTCGGTTTGCGGCTGGCCGGTGCCAAGTGCACGTGAAGCCAGCGCACGCGTGCCGGGCTGAATATTGTGCGGGAACAGCTCGATCTGCCGTTCGATCACATCTTCGCGTGCGGCATCAACCGCCTGCGCATACATGCTGTTACACCAGACGATCTTGAGATCGTCACCCATGATCCAGACCGGAAAGCCGCAGCGATCAAGGATCGAATAGACCTTGCCGGCGTTCGTATGCGCGGTCTTGACCTCGTCACTGGCCTTGTCGAGCCGCGCCTGGATCTCGCTGTAATCGCGAACCCATACGACATCGAGCGTTTCATCCGGTTTCGCACCGGGCTGACGCACACCGCGCACCGTAACGGGGCGGCCCTTGACGCTTATGGTGTTCATCGCGAACGGTTCGCCCGTTTGCTGCAACTGGCGGAACATGGAAAGCAGATCGGCCCCATCGCGCACGGCCTTCACGAGATCATCGAAATGGTTGAGTTTCTGGATACCGAGCAGCGTATGCGCGCCCGCAGTTTCAAGCAGCAGCCCTTCGGTGTTGAACAGGCAATAGCCGCGATGCTGGGTATTGATCACGGCGCGCGAACGGCGGCGCTCTTCCGCCATCCTGTTCATGTCTTCGCGGTCGTTGCCGTAAACGCGGCCAAGCCAGAAAACGAGGCCCGCGATCACGGTCGTCAAAACCAGCACGACAAGCAGCGCATTGGTGAACAGCCAAAGCTGCGCGCCCGCACCAACGCCGATCAGCACTGCCACGATATAGAGGGCAATGGCCAGACGCGCGATATGGCTTGATAGACCGTGCATAAGGGACCCGGGCTAGGCTGTGCAAAACAAGGCACGAAAGCGCGCTCGCACACGCCTCCGTACCCTAAGGGGTAGCCCGGCAGTGGTTAAAAGAGTCTTGCAGAATCAGGCCCCGGAACCACTTTTGCCGATTCCATCGGGCACCATGGATAAAACGCTGCGATCACGGCAGTTTATACGGTTAACCGCCACGGACATGTTCGTGAAACTATTAATTTTTCCTAAACAACCCGCTTTTTTTGTATTTTACGCTCGATATTTAAGTAGCAAGGATTTTCAAGAAATGACTTTGCAGGCATTAGCCCCGGATAACGCAGTACATCCAGATCCCGCACCCGAAGAAACGGAACAGCCTGCTATCGCACAGGTCGCAAGCATCGCCATCCATGGCGAGATAGGCGCGCATGTGCGCGCCGGCGGCTTTAAGGAAAGCCTTGCCATCGCCGAAGAGTGCAAAGACCTGAAAGTTCTGGTGCTGGATTTCGATTCGCCGGGTGGCGATAGCACCACCATGAAGGAAATGGCGTATCTGCTGGAAGAGTTTAAAAAAAGAAACCCCGGAATCAAGGTCGTCGCCAAGGTTAAAAACGCCTATTCAGCCGCATTCTGGCTCGCGTCGATCTGCGACCATATCCACATGCATCCCGAAGCGGGTGTGGGCAGCATCGGCGTTTTTCAAGCCCATTCGAGAAAGCCGGGCGACAATGTCGAAATTATCTCGTCACATGCATCCAAAACCGAACTGGACGAAGGCGAACGCGTCAGAGCACAAGCCGAAGTAAATGCTCTGCATACCGAATTCCGCGAACATGTATATAAACACCTGTCTGTGCGCGCCGTAGCCAACGGCGCGGCGCCATGGCCGAGTCTCCGGGACCTGGACGCCATGAATACACGGATTGCTGCGCGCAAAACCGAGGCGCATGCCCTTGCCTACAGGGTTGCCAAAATCATCAACGGCAAAAGCTGGATCTCACCCGCTCTTTTGCGATTCAAGCTGGTGCGAAACCTGATAACATGGCGCATGAAAGATGTTGAGCTTAACGCCATGACGGGGCTGGTCGATGAATTGATAAAAGCCGGACGCGAAGCGGAAGCGCGGCATAAAAGGCGGCCATATACCGTCACGCCGGCCGAACTGGCAAAAAAGTTTGAACAAAAAGTCGAATTTGGCATGACGAGGAACCATCCGCACGGGTTCCATCACCGTCTGCTCTACCAAACGCACACCTTTGACGCGAACGAGGCGCGCGCGCACGGGATCGGTGAAAGCGTGGGATACGACGAAGAATTCGCAGGCGTTTTACAGAAAAAGTTTGGCATCACCGAACCCGGCATGCTCAGCATTTCGGGCGGCGACTTGAATCAGATAGCCATCTTCATCAGTCTGGCAGCCAAGCGCGCACAAAAACTGGTTGCACGCACCAAAGCCGCCTATACGCCAAACTGATCAATACCTGTACGTATCCGGCTTGTACGGGCCTGCGACGTCAACGCCGATATATTCGGCCTGCTTGGCCGAAAGCTTCGTCAGCTTCGCGCCCAGCTTGTCGAGATGCAGGCGCGCGACCTTTTCATCCAGCTTCTTGGGCAGCACATAAACCTTCTTTTCGTACTGGCCCGGGTTCTGCCACAGCTCAATTTGCGCCAGCGTCTGGTTCGTGAACGAAGCGCTCATCACAAAGCTGGGGTGGCCCATGGCGCAACCGAGGTTCACAAGCCGGCCCTTGGCCAGCACGATCAGGCGCTTGCCGTCGGGGAACGTCACTTCGTCCACCTGCGGCTTGATTTCGTCCCACTTCATGTTGCTCAGCTGTTCGATCTGGATCTCGTTATCGAAGTGGCCGATGTTGCAAACGATTGCGCGATCCTTCATCGCCCGCATGTGATCGAGCGTGATAATGTCGGCATTGCCGGTGGCGGTCACGAAAATGTCGGCCTGCGGCGCGGCATCTTCCATCGTCACGATCTGGTAGCCTTCCATCGCCGCCTGCAACGCGTTGATGGGGTCAACTTCGGTCACCATAACGCGGGCGCCGGCGCTGCGCAGGCTGGCGGCCGAACCCTTACCCACATCGCCGTAACCGGCGACGCAAGCGATCTTGCCGGCCAGCATCACGTCGGTGGCGCGGCGGATGCCGTCAACCAGGCTTTCGCGGCAACCATACAGGTTGTCGAACTTCGATTTCGTCACGCTGTCGTTCACGTTGAAGGCGGGGATCAGCAGCTTGCCGCGCGCCGCCATTTCAAGCAGGCGGTGCACGCCGGTCGTGGTTTCTTCCGAAACACCGCGCACATCCTTCAGCATCGCGGGGTATTTTTCGTGCATATGCTTGGTCAGATCGCCGCCGTCATCCAGCAGCAAGTTGGGCTTCCAGTCGCCGGGGCCGGTGATGGTCTGTTCGATGCACCACCAGTATTCTTCCTCGGTCATGCCTTTCCAGGCGAACACGGGAATGCCTGCTGCGGCGATGGCGGCGGCGGCATGGTCCTGCGTCGAAAAGATGTTGCATGAAGACCAGCGCACTTCCGCGCCCAGATGCGTCAGCGTTTCGATCAGCACGGCGGTCTGGATCGTCATATGCAGGCAGCCAGTGATGCGCGCACCCTTGAGCGGCTGCTTGCTGCCGTATTCTTCGCGCACCGCCATCAGGCCCGGCATTTCGGTTTCGGCGATATCGATTTCCTTGCGCCCCCATGCGGCGAGCGACATGTCGCGCACCTTGCAATCCTGGTTGGCGGGGGCGGTTTTCTGGGCGGTGGCGGCGGTCATGCGTGACTCCATGGTGTAAAGGGTTGCCTGCTTTTAGCGGGTGGGCGCGGCAGGGTCAACCACGGCAAGGCCTGCCGGGGGCCCTGTTTTAGGGCTGCGCGCGCGGGTAGGCCTGCAGGCGCTTTTCCTGCATCAAGGCCTTGAAACGGCTGCGATAAAACTCTGCCTGTTCAGCATCGCCCATAGCCGCATAGGCATCCGCCAGCGCGCCATAGGCATGAAAGAAGCCCGGGTCCATCTCGATCGCCCGCTGCAATTCGGCAATCGCTTCCGCCAGATGGGCGCGGGCACCCGGGCCGCGCAGCAACGCGAGCGCAAGATTATGGTGCGTTTGCGGATAGACATCATACAAGGCGATGGCCTTGCGGTATTGTTCGACCGCGCGGGCGTAATCGCCGCGTTCTTCATAGGCCATGCCGAGATTGTTATAAACGCGCGCCACGCCGCTTTCATGGCGCAGGATGTGGCTGTAGAAAGTCACGGCATCGCGCCAGACCGTATTTTGCCGATAGGTGCAAATACCAAGCGTTGCGGCAACCGCAAGCGCGGCTATAACGGCAAAGCTCTGCGCACGCCGCCAACGGCCAAGCGTAACGGCAACCGCCTCCCCCGCGCCAATCGCAAGCCCCGCAGCGGGCAGGTAAAGCCAATGTTCGAGCACAAGCGCATTGACCGGCAACAGAATACCCGTGCACGGCGCGTAAGCAGCGCCCGCCCAGAATATTCCCCAACCGAGCGAGCGCGCACCGCGCCCGGCCTTGCCGAAAGCACCGCGCACGAACAATGCGGACGCAAGCAGCATGATCGCCGCGCCGCCAAGCACCGGCCCGGCCGCTGCGCTGGCAAAGACCGGGAATTCGCGCTCCATATGCAGCCCCGCGGGCCAGAACAGCATTTGCAAATAGGCAGGCAGGGTCGCGAGGAAAGTCCAGACTCGCACAGCCATGTCTTCGCTATAGTGGTTCGGAGTTTTGTAGAAATCCATTCCATCAAAATCAAGCAAGGTAAAACGCAGCGCAATATAGATGGCGGCAATGAGCCAAAGCGGCCAGGTTGCAAGCAGCGCCCTGGCACGGCCCGCGCCTTCATGCCTGAAGCTCACAACGCTGATCGCAAGCAACGGGAAAATAATCGCGGTTTCCTTGGCGAGCAGCCCGGCGATAAAGCAGACGCAAGCCGGAAGCATGGCGCGCCGCGCCGGGCCATGCGCCAACACCGCCGCGCCCAGCAAACAGAAAAATGCGTACAGCACGTCGGCGGTCGCGCTCATATACGTCACCGCCTCGGTATGCACCGGGTGCACCGCCCACAGCAGCGCGGCCAGAAACGCCGCGACCGGGTTGAACCCGAGCCCGCGCGCGAGCACAAGCAGCAAGCAGGCGTTGGCCGCATGCAGCATAATATTCAGGAAATGAAAGGCCGGTTCCGACGCGCCCGCGAATTGATAAACCAGCAGATAGAGCGTTATTTGCAGTGGCCTGTAAAAATTATCGGTACCGCCGAACCCGGCCGTGCTGGATGTCGTGAAAATATCGCCAAGCGAGTCCCAATTGCGCAAAAAGGCGTTCTTGAGGATCAAAAATTCGTCATCAAGCAGAAAGGCGTTGTCATAAACATCGGCGTAAACAGCCATAACGGCCAGCGCCAGCAGCAACAAAGCACCGGAGCCGCGGAGCCAGTTCGCGGCCACCGGTTAGCCCGCCTGCTTGGTGTTTTTCTTGAGCTGCCAACCTGTCGGCGTGAACATGCCGCCCTGTTCGACCAGGTGCCTGATTTCCTGTTCATCGGCCTTGGCCATGATCATACCGGCAAAGCCGCTCGCTTCCGTCAGGCTGAGACCGCGAATGGTGCGCTTGACCTCGGCGATGCGCGAAGGCGCCATCGAAAGTTCGCGCAAACCAAGCCCCATCAGCAGCGGCACGTAACGCTGGTCGCCCGCCATTTCGCCGCACAGCGAAACCGGTATGCGCGCGCGCAATGCCGCCGTGGTGGTAAAATGGATTAAGCGCAGCACAGCGGGGTGCAGCGGGTTGTATAAATCCGCCACCTGTTCGTCGCCGCGGTCGATCGCCAGCGTATATTGCGTAAGATCGTTGGAGCCGATCGCGAAAAAGTCGCTCACCTGCGCCAGCGCGTCCGCCGCCAGCGCCGCGCCGGGAATTTCGATCATCGCGCCTACAAGCGGCAATTTCTCCGGCAATTTGACGCCGCGGCGCTGCAGTTTCTTTGCCACCTGCAGCATATGTTCCTTGACCTGCAGCATCTGCTGCACGGTCGAAACCATGGGCACAAGGATGCGCAACGGCCCATGCGCCGCAGCGCGCAGCGCGGCCGCAAGCTGGGTATCAAGCAATTGCGGCTGCTTGAGGCCGAGCCGTATGGCGCGCAGCCCCAGCGCCGGGTTGGCGCTGATGCCTATGCTGTCGCCCAGCGCGGTCGCAAGCTTTTCGCCGCCGACATCGAGCGTGCGAACGGTCAGCATTCTGCCGTCCAGCTTGCCGAGCATTTTCTTCAGCGTTTCATACTGTTCGTCTTCGTCCGGTAAATCGGGCCGGTTCATGAACATGAATTCTGTCCGCAGCAGGCCGATGCCCTGCGCGCCGGCCGCAAGCGCATTATCAATCTCGCGCGGCAATTCAAGATTGGCGTGCATGCCGATCACGGTGCCGTCCTGCGTTTCGGCCGGAAGCTTGCGCAAGCTCTTCAATTTTTCCTGTTCGCGATTGCGTTTCGCGAGCTGCTGCCGTGCCTGCTTCAACGTCGCGGCGGTCGGGCGCACCACGACTTCACCGCGCCGCCCGTCGATCACGACAATGTCGCCGGTCGATACACCTTGTAAAAGCGCGGCCACGCCCAGCACGGCGGGCAACCCGAGCGCGCGCGCCATGATCGCGGCGTGCCCTTCGGCGCCGCCGAGCACGGCGGCAAAGCCGCTTACATGCGTCGGGTCCATCAGCGCGGTATCGGCAGGCGTGATTTCCTCGGTGATGATGATGCTGCCATCGGGGATGTTATCGAACGGATTGTATTTCTGTTCGAGCAAGTTGCGGATCAGGCGCGAGCCCACTTCCTGGATATCGGTCACGCGCGCCGCCAGATAGGCATCGTCCATCGCGCGGAAGCCTTCGCTGATAATGCCGATTTGCCGCTGGATCGCCGCCTCGGCATTGATTTTGTCCTGCTTGATGCTTTGTTCCACGCCGCGTACAAGCCGGGAGCCCGTCAGCATCGCCAAATGGGCCTCGAGCAGAATGCCCACTTCCTCCGCCGCGTTGGCAGGCAGGCTGGAGGCTTTATTCTTGAGCTTGGCGATCTGGCGGCGCGATTTTTCCATCGCCGCCTGAAAGCGCATGACCTCTTCATCGGTCTGCCCCGCGGGCACCGAATATTCGGGCACCTGCAGGCCGCGCATTTCGATCACATAGGCGGGGCCGATAGCGATGCCCGCGGCAACGCCGATGCCCGTCAGGGTTTTTTCACCGCCCGCTTTTGTCATCATTCTTCATCGAACTTGCGTTTGACCAGATCGACCAGCGCCGTGATCGCCTGCTGCGCTTCCGCGCCTTCGGCGCAAACCTTGAGCGTGGTACCGCGCGCCGCCGCCAGCATCATCAACCCCATGATCGAACAGCCGGAAACCCGCACATCGCCCTTGGTGACCTCGATCGTCGCCTTGAAGCCGCCCGCGAGCTTGACGAACTTCGCCGCCGCGCGCGCATGCAAGCCGCGCTGGTTGGAAACGAGCACCATTTCGCAAAGGCTGCCGCCGGAATGCTGCGCTTCGTCCATATTGCCGGCCCCCGGGGTCACCGCATCCATATTTATGAAGCCTGCAGCAGGGCGGAGGCGACGTTGATGTATTTGCGCCCGGCCTCCTGCGCTTCCTGCACCGCATCGGCCAGCGCCTTGCTTTCACGCACCGAAGCAAGCTTGATCAGCATGGGCAAATTGACGCCCGCGATCACCTCAACCTTCGCCTTGCCGAGGATCGAGATAGCGAGGTTGCTTGGCGTACCGCCAAACATATCGGTCAGCAGCACAACGCCCTTGCCGCGGTCCACCGCCGCCACCGCCGCCAGCAAATCGGCGCGGCGCTTTTCCACATCGTCCTGCGGGCCGATATTGATGGCCATCGCCTGTTTCTGCGGGCCGACGACGTGTTCAAGCGCCGCAAGCATTTCGGTGCCGAGCTTGCCGTGGGTGATAAGTACAATGCCGATCATGCAATACCTTTCGCCTGTTATCCTCGCAGGGGCCTAGTCCTTGCCCCGCCGGTCAAGATCGCGGTGACCAATACCGACAATATAGCCCTGCGCCGCTATTATAGTACCCAATTGCTCGGCGACCAATACCGAACGATGCCGCCCGCCGGTGCAGCCGACAGCGAGGGTAAGATAGCTTTTTCCCTCCTGCGCATAGCGTGGCAGCAGTGTGATCAGCCAATCACCGAGGCCGGACAGGAATTTCGCGTAATCCGGGTCCTGCGCGATATACTCGGCCACATCGGCATCAAGCCCGGTCATCTGGCGCAGATGCGGTTGCCAGTGCGGATTGTTGAGAAAACGCACATCGAACACGAGGTCGGCTTCGCGCGGCAATCCGCGGCGATACGCGAAGGATGTGATGAACAGGGAAAGCCCGGAAGCCGCATCGAGCCGGTAATGGCCGACAATCAGCCTCCGCAACTCGTGGATCGAAAGCAACGAGGTATCGAGCACATGGTCGGCTTCATCGCGCACCTGCCAAAGCATCTCGCGTTCCTGCCTGATGCCGTCGCTTACGGGCCGGTCAATCGCCAGCGGGTGGCGGCGGCGCGTTTCGGTGAAACGCTGTTGCAGGGCTTCGTCCGAACATTCAAGAAATACAAGTTTCGCGTCCAGCGCGCCGTCCGCCTGCAATTGCTGGTAGCCGGTCAGCAGCGCGGCCACGGAAAAATCCGGATTGCGCGTATCGACACCGACCGCGAGCGGCATGTGGCTGCGCGCGGTTTGCTTGACCAAGGCGCCGATCAAACCAAGACGCAGGTTATCCACCGCCTCATAACCCAGATCCTCGAGCGCCTTGAGCGCGGTGGACATACCCGCGCCCGACATGCCGGTCACGATCACGACCCTGCGGCGTCCGCCGGTTTCGTCATGGTTGTTGTCGTTCTCGGCGGCCGTGGTCATATGGTCCGTTCGCGCGTTAGGTGGAGGCGGGCGAGAGTGTTTGCTCGACCAGCGGGCAACAAAGCGCCGTGAAGATCTTGGCCGGGGTGGAAGGATGCAGCGCGCCGAGCCTAATGCGCCTGACGGGGTGGTCAAGCAGCATCATATTGTCCGGTTCGGGCATGCGTTCGGGCGCGGTATCGTGCGGCAAAAGATCGACCACCAGCGAAAGCGGCGCTTGCGCGCACAACTTGTCTTCCGGCAATCTCACAATTCCGATGCCATAAATTTCAAGCAACCCGCGCAACGTTTCCGGCGGGCGGGCGATCACATGTTCGCAATCCCACAATACATGCACCTGATCGTCAGCCACCAGCCGCGCGCCCTGCCGGATCAGCCGCAGCGCGAGATCGGATTTGCCGATACCCGAAGGGCCGGTCAGCAAAACGCCCTTGGTATCTATGGTCAGGCAGGTGCCGTGCATCAGGGTCGGGGCTGTCATGGGCCAAGGTTAGCACGCCCATGGACATAGACAAACCGGGCAGGTTTGTGCCGCACATGGGCGCGACGAAAAAAAATTTTATAGTTAAAAATCTATGAATTGGTTGATGAAAGATTAAGCGAAATTAATCAAACCAGCGCATCGAGGAGGTAATCGTCCATCTCCTTGCTGGTCTTGATGATCGAGGCATTTGCCTTGTATGCGACCTCGGCCATTTTTATCTGCACGAGCTCGTTTGCCAGATCCACATTGGGCGTGGCCACGAGCCCATCCGCATTGGCATAGGGCGAAAATGGGTCGGAAGCGGCGTAATAAGCAGGTTCGTAGGCTTGCAGCTCCGTACGCACACCAAGCCCGCCGCCAGCGCCGTCAGACACGGGCAGCGATATGGCCCGCACGGGCTGATAGCTGCCCGCCGGTTCGCCCGGCGATGCAGGCAACCGTCCACGGGCCGATATTGGCAATGTTGTTTGCCGAAGCCTGTATGCGTCTGAACGAGGTTTCGAGCCCGCTCACCGCTATGCTTAACGATGTGTTCATAACTCGGGCCATTTTACACTGTCAGCATTAATGTTTTTGAAAGATTCCCCTGCTTTTTATTGATCATCACGAAACGAGATTCGCCGCAAATCGCTGGTAACCATGTTGGCGCGAAATTAACGGGGAATTTAAGAATCACTGGTATCGTCAGGGGAACAGAAAAATGAAAACCAACGACCAACAGACGCAGGTTTTAACCATGGCCCAGGAACGCGAACAACGCTCGATGCCGAGCACGGACGATACGCTTGATCGCCTGATCGCCATGACCAACCAGACCAATCTTGTCGCGCTCGACAAGACGCTGGCCGCGATCCGTCGCGCCTCTTCGGGCTATGCCGCTGCCGCTGCGCGCGTCGGCTCGATCGGCGAACGCATCGTGCGCGCCGCCCACGAAGTTGGCCTGACGCTGCCGATCGAGCAGCGTATCGCCACCACGATGGAGCAGTATTACTAGTTTCCCGGAACAGTTTCCAAACTTAAGCCCCGTTTGAGGTAACAAGCGGGGCTTTTTTCTTGGTTAAATCAGAATTTCATAATCGGCGTCGGCTGCCGATCAAAATGTTCGACCCCTTCAAGCTTCTTGAGTTTGACGACGAACAGCGTCGTAAAAGGCACGACAAGGGTTTCATAGGCAATCTTGATAAGCCATGCGGTTATAATCATGGAAACGACCACTTCGGTCGGAACCACGCCAAGAAATGCTATGCCATAAAAAGCAATGCTGTCGACAAACTGCGCAGCCACCGTTGAAACAACGGCGCGAACCGGAAAATTCCGCGCGGCCGACCGTATCTTCATTCGTGACATTACCCATGAATTGGTAAATTCGCACAGCAGGTAGGCCACATAGGATGCAAGCGCAACGCGCGGCAAAGCGCCATGAATTTCCGCAAACGCTTCCTGCTGCGTATAGTCGGCCGCGGGTGGTAAAAATATAGAAATCTGCGTGAAAGCCAGAAGCATTAAGCAGGAAACGAAGCCCATCCAGATCAACCGCCGGGTGCGGTTAAACCCGTAAACTTCGGTCAGAATATCGCCGAAAACGCAACTGAGCGGGTAAATCAATATGGATGCGCTAAGCACAAACGGCCCTGCCTGAAACAGCTTGCCTGCCGTTACCCACGTTATCAGAAGGGCACAAATATATAGGGATCCGACAATCTCTATATAGCGCGGCTGCCATTGCTTGTCGTTACCGGTTTCTTTCAGGCTTAAATCGCGCTCAAGCATACCGAGCCTCCAGTTGTGTTTTTTAAGTCTAGCCTTTTTGCTCACCCAGCGCCAGAACGCGCTTCCACTGCGCGGCCGTTACGGGCGAAACCGAAAGCCTGCCCTGCCGTACCAGCGCCATATCCTTCAGCGCCTTGTCGGCCTTGATCTGCGCCAGCGTGACCGGTTTCTTCAACGCCCGCACGGGCACCACATCCACCATCACGAACTTGCCTGCCTTGTCGCTTTTGTCGGGATAGGCGGCACGGACGATCTTCATAATGCCCACAATCTCCTTCCCTTCGTTGGAATGGTAGAAGAAAGCCTGATCGCCCGGCGTCATCGCGCGCATATTGTTAGCCGCCTGATGGTTGCGCACACCGTCCCAGCCGCCCTTGCCGTCACGCGCCAGCTCGGCCCACGGATAGACATGCGGTTCCGATTTCATCAGCCAATAGGCCATCTAGCGCGTTTCCTGCTTGATCGGCCGTGCCAGCAGCGCGACGATGGTATCGTCCACATCGGCATCGCGGTTCAAAATGGCATCGACCGCAGCGATAATCGGCACATCAACCTTGTGCTTCTTCGCAAGCTTCACGGCGGCGGCGGCGGTATAGACACCTTCGGCCACCGAGCGGCGCGCGCCCAGAATATCCTTCAGCTTCCTGCCCTGCCCCAGCGCGAAGCCCAGCGTCATGTTGCGGGATTGCTGCCCCGCGCATGTCAGCACAAGGTCACCGAGCCCGGAAAGCCCCATAAAGGTTTCGGCGCGCCCGCCGCACGCGACGCCAAGCCGCGCCAGTTCGGCAAGGCCGCGCGTGATGATGGCGGCGCGGCCGTTATCGCCCAGCTTGTGGCCTTCAACAACCCCGCTGGCGATCGCCAGCACGTTCTTAACCGCACCGCCGATCTGCACACCAATAACATCGCTTGAAACATAGGGGCGCAGCGTGCGGCTGCCGATAGCCTTGGCCAGCGCGGGGCCGAGCTTTTTATCCTTGCAGGCCAGCGTCACGGCCGTGGGCATGTTCTTGGCTACTTCGGCCGCAAAGGTCGGCCCGGAAAGCACGGCGATGGGATGCTTGGGCAGCGTTTTGGTCACGACTTCGCTCATTAAACAAAGCGTTTTCTGCTCGATGCCCTTGGCACAGATGATAAGCGGAATTTTCGGTTTGATTTTTTTCTTCAGGTCAGCGCACACGACACGCATATGCTGCGCCGGAACCGCCAGCACCAGCGCATCGCATTTCTTGAAATCATCAAAATCGCCGCTGGCGTGAAGGCCGGGATCGAGCGGGATTTTGGGCAAAAATACCGGGTTGCGATGCTGCTTGTTGATGGCGGCGATAATATCGGGTTCCCGCGCCCAGATCGTCGCCTGCCGCCCGGCGCGTATGAGCGAGAGCCCGAGCGCCGTGCCCCATGCGCCCGCGCCGATGATACCAAAATGCGAGAAAGTCGAAGCCATGAAGCGCCTCCTGATGCGGGGAACACCATAACCATAACGGCCGCCGCAGGGAAGTCCGTGTTTGTCCGCCTAGCGCTTGCCGAGATCGAGCCCGGTGATGGAAGTGTTGGTGGGGCCGGGGCCGGCAAGAATGTTCATGCGGGCAATCAGCTTGTCCACATAGGTGTTGATCATGCCGATGCGGCCTTCGCGGATCAGGGCGCGCACCGGGTCGCCGTTATGGCCGTCTTCCGTGGTGATATAGCGCAGAAACGGGCAATTGGTGCCGAGCGTCTGGTGCAGAACCGCCGTCAGGCCCTGCGCCAGCATGAAGTTGGCGGAATGGCCGATACTTTGTTCGGCAAGATGCACGAGCCCCATCAAACTTTCTTCTATCGAACCGGCATGGATGGTGGTGATGACAAGATGGCCCGTGGTGGCGGCGCGCAAAATCTGTTCCGCCGCGCGCGGGCTGCGCACTTCGCCAACCAGCATATAGCGCGGCGTCCAGCGCAAGGCGCGCTTGAGCGGCGTGACCCAATCTTCGTTATCCTCGACCTGCACCTGATAGCAGTAGCCGTTTTCGCCCACCGGGCCATCGAGCATGTATTCGACCGGGTCTTCGATCGAGATCGCGACGCCGCCGTTGCGTTCGAGATAATCCTTGAGCAGCGCGAAAGAGGTTGTCGTTTTGCCGTGGCCGGTTGAGCCCGAGATCAGCACAAGCCCGTCGCGGCGCCCGAGCGAGCGCAGCATGTTAATGATCTGCGGCGCGTAGTTCAGATCTTCCAGCTTCGGCACCTTGGAGTTGATGCGGCGTAAAATCACCCATTCGGCGCCCGTGGCCAGCTTTTGGTAGGAAAGGCGGAAGCGCACGCCGTCATATTCGAACGCGCTGTCGGGCGTTGTAAAATCGGCACGGACCTTTTCCGCGATTTGTGCCGCTTCAGCCATATAGGCCGTTGGCAAGGGCCGCGACCATGCGTTGGATTCGTCGCGCGCCTGCGAACGGTAGCGGGCTTCCCCCGGCTTATCGATGCGCAGATACAAATCCATGAAGGCCAGATCGCGCAAGCGCGTGCTTTCCCGCCCGTCCTGCTGCCAATCATGTTGCCCGGGCGTTTGCATGGCCTACCGTTTCCCCGTAGCCGCCGCCACGGGCATGCCCGGCGCGGCGGCGCCGAACGTGCCTTGCGTGTTAAGCTTGGCCGATATTTTGTCGATGTAGGTCGAAATCATGCCGATTTTGCGTTCACGGATCAGCGAGCGCACGGGATCACCGGGCGCGTTTTCTTCGGTGAACAGATAGCGGATATAGGGCCCCATTTCCCGCATGGTCTGGTAGATCACGGCCGTGAGGCTCGAAGACAAAATGTTTTCGACCCCCGGGCCCATCGCCTGTTCGGCAAGGTGGATAATGCCCATCAAAGCCTCTTCGGGCGCACCGGCATGCACGGTCGTAACGACAAGATGCCCGGTCGATGCGGCACGCAGCAATTGTTCGGCCGCCTTGGGTGTGCGGATTTCGCCCACGAATATGTAACGCGGCGCCCAGCGCAAAGAGCGTTTCAGCGCGGAGGCCCACTCTTCATCGGAACCCACTTCGACCTGAAAGCAGAAACCGCTGTCGCCGTGACGGCCCTTGATGATGTATTCGGTCGGATCCTCGATCGTCACCGCCGTGCCGCCATAGTGGCGCAGAAAATCGACCAGCAGCGCGGTCGCAGTCGTGGTCTTGCCCTGCCCGGTAGCGCCGGAAACAACGACCAGCCCGTCGCGCTGCCCAAGCTGACGCATGTGGTTGAGCAGCGTGGGCATCAACCCAAGCTTCTCGAGTTCGGGAATATCGGTATTGATGCGGCGGATACAGGCCCAGTGCGTGCCATCCGCCATATGTTGTTTGGAAAGGCGAAAGCGCAGCCCTTCGAAATCCATCGAACCGTCGCTGTCCTGCCGCTTGTTCAGTTCGGCCGCGAGGCGTTCCGTCACGGCCGCATATTCGGGCGGCACCTCAAGGTTGGCGTGCGTGCGCCCGGCCTTGCGCGGCAAATAGAGCGCAACTTCCTTCTGATCGAGCCTGACATACAGGTCCGAGAAATTGAGATCGCGCAGGCTGGCTTCGCTCATAGCAGGCTCGTGCTCTCGCCGGCACAGACTGGCTGGCCGGGCATGTGTGGGTCCGAGTTAACCATAATCGCCTGAAAAGGCTAATTCGCAGTTAATTCAATGTCACAAAAACCGGGAAATTTTGTTATTTTCCAACATATTACCGATTCGGACACGAAAATCCCTGCCTGCCCTGCCTGTCCCCCCATACGGGCGGCTGCGATGGACAGCAAACATCGCATAAAGCCAAGCGGCGGCAGGGTTACCGGGTGACCACAGGTTTTAAAAAATACAATTATATTCAATAGGTTATACGGAAAGGCAAGCGGGTAAAAATCTGCAGCGACTCATAGCTTTCTGCTTCATAAACCGCTAAAACGTCTGTCATTCCTTCATATTTTCTTGCCCGAACGCTGCTCATCGATGTCGATCACCGCCCCACGCACCCCCGCCGGAACAATGGAACTGCTGCCGCGCGAGCAGATGGCGTTCCAGCACATGCTCGATACCATCAGGCGCGGCTATGAACGTTTCGGGTTCGTGCCCGTTGAAACACCGGCGTTCGAGATCAAGGATGTGCTGCTCACCAAATCGGGCGGCGAAACCGAAAAGCAGGTTTACTTCGTGCAATCTTCGGGCGCGCGCGAACAGGGGCACGATATCGATCTCGCGCTGCGTTTCGATCTGACGGTGCCGCTGGCGCGCTATGTGGCGGAGCACGAGCGCGAACTCGCCTTCCCGTTCCGCCGCTACCAGATCCAGCGCGTCTATCGCGGCGAGCGCGCGCAGAAGGGCCGCTTCCGCGAATTCTACCAGTGCGATATCGACGTGATCGGCAAAGACAAGCTCGATCCCGTCTTCGATGCCGAAATGCCCGCGATCATTGCGCAGATATTCGAAGAGCTGCAGGTCGGCGATTTCACGATCAATTTCAGCAACCGCAAAATATTGCTCGGCCTTGCGGCGGCGCTGAATGTCCCGGCGGACAAGCAGGGTCTTGTGCTGCGCGAAATCGACAAGATCGACAAAATCGGCGCCGACAAAGTGCGCGAAGCGCTTGGCACGCTTGGCATGGCGGAAAAGGATGCCGCGCGCATGCTGCGGCTCGTCGCGCTGAAAGGCAGCAAGCAAGATATCGTCGCCGCGCTGCAGGCCGAGAAAATTGACAACCCGCTGTTCAAGGAAGGCTTCGATGAACTGACGGCCGTCGTCGCCGCTCTCGTGGCCTTGGGTGTGCCGGAAGAACGCGCGCGCCTCAACCTCGCGATCGCGCGCGGGCTCGATTACTATACCGGCACGGTCTATGAAACCTTTCTGGCGGACGCGCCACAGCTGGGCAGCGTATGTTCGGGCGGGCGCTATGAAAACCTCGCCAGCCACTACACGAAATCAAGCCTGCCCGGCGTCGGCATCTCGATCGGCGCGACGCGCCTGTTCGACCATTTGCGCGGCAACGGCTGGCGCGGGCTCGGCGCCAGCAATCTGCAGGTGCTTGTCGCGAACCTCGATCCCGCGCTGCGTGCCGATTACCTCGCGCTGGCCACGCAGCTGCGGCGCGCAGGCATCAACACCGAAGTTTATCTCGAAGCCGCCAAGCTCGACAAACAAATGAAATACGCCAGCCGCACCGGCGTGCCATATTGCATTTTGCTTGGCAGCGAAGAAAAGCAGCGCGGCATTGTCACGGTCAAGGATCTGGACGCCAAGCAGCAAGGCGACGTGCCTGCGGCAGACCTGCCGGCGCATATGGCGAAACTTCTGCAAGCGCGGGCGGGCTAGGCGCGATGCGTTCAATCAAACCCATATGGCTGCTGGTCATTCTGATGTTCATCAGCGGGATCGTCGCCGTCTGCATCTGGGCGGGCGAAGAAATGCGCAGCTCCCGCCTGCAGGCGCGCAACCTGTCACAAATGGCCGGATCCATGACGGTTGCGGTCGAAGATGGGCCGCAGCAATCCGCCTGGTTCCCAACCTACGGCCCCTATAACCAGCGGCTTGGCTATACCTACCTGCCTTACTTCATCAAGGCGCTGCGCGGCAGCAATTATGAAGTGAATGCACAGGCGCAGCCTTCCAAGGAATTTATGCGCTTCGTGCATTTCGGCGGCTTCCCGATTTACCGCGCCAAGACCACCGCCGGGCTTGCCATCTATGATCGCAACGGCGCGGCGCTGCACAGCATGCGCTACCCCACGCGCACCTTCGATAATTTCGACGCCATCCCGCCGGTGCTGACCGGCACGCTTCTGTTCATCGAAAACCGCGAGCTGCTTGACCCCGATGCGTCGCCCACGCGTAACCCGGCGATCGAATGGGACCGTTTCATGCTGGCCGGGTTTGGCCACATCCTTGGCCTGTTCGTGCCCAGCGTCAACACCGGCGGCGGCAGCACGCTTGCGACGCAGATTGAAAAGTTCCGTTTTTCACCCGAAGGCCAGACATCAAGCGCGCGCGAAAAGATCAAGCAGATCATCTCCGCCAGCATGCGCGCCTATATGGACGGGCCCGATACTACCGGCACGCGCCGGCAAATCGTGCTGGACTATCTGAACGCCACGCCGCTTTCCGCCCGCGCGGGCTGGGGAGAAATCAACGGCGTGGGCGACGGGTTGTGGGCATGGTTCGGGCGCGAATTGCACGACACCAGCGCGCAACTGAACTTCGATGAAGATGACCGGGATTTGCTACGCGTCAAAGCGCAAGCCTACCGCCATGTGCTGGCGCTTATCCTTGCGCAGCGGCGGCCATCCTATTATCTGGCCACCAACCGCGGCGAGCTTGAGCAATTGATCGATATCACGCTCACGCAGCTCGCCCAGGCGGGCGTGATCACGGCCAAGCTGCGCGATGCGGCGGCGAAGGAAAAGCTTTTGTTCCTTGCCGCGCCGCCGCCGGTACCCGGCTATTCCTTTGTCGCACAAAAGGCCGTCAGCGCGGTGCGCATGCATTTGTTAAATCTTTTCGGCATCAAGAGCCTGTACGAGCTCGATCGCTTTGACATGCGCGCTTCCACAACGCTCGATATGCCGGTGCAGGAAAAAGTGACCGATTTCCTGCAAAAGCTGAAAGACCCGGATTTTCTCAAGGAAGCCGGGCTGCAGGGCTTCCGCCTGCTGGGTGAAAACAGTGACCCGACCAAAATCAACTGGACCATCGTGCTGTATGAAAAAGGCGAAGGCGGCAACGAGGTGCGCGTACAGGCCGATAATCTCGATCAGCCGCTCGATCTGAATGAAGGCGCCAAGCTCGATCTCGGTTCCACCGCAAAGCTGCGGACCATGATCACCTATCTCGAAATTCTCAGCGAATTGCACAAGCGCTTTGCCGCCTTCGACGACGACGCGCTGGCCGAGGTGACAGAAGACGCGCCGGATGCGCTGACCAAATGGACGATCACATGGCTGCGCGAACACAAGGACCGCAACCTTCAAGCCATGCTGGATGACGCGATCCAGCGCAGCTATTCCGCCAACCCGCGCGAAACTTTCTATACCGGCGGCGGCGTGCATCGCTTCAACAATTTCGACCATAAGGACGATCACAGGATCGTCCCGCTTGCGGAAGCCTTCCGCCATTCGATCAACCTGCCCTTCATCCGGCTGATGCGCGATATCGTCAATTACACGATCGCGCAGGGCCCGGAGCGCAAACAGGTCATACTTGGTGACCCGGATTACCCGGCGCGGCAGGAATATCTTGAACGCTTCGCCGATCAGGAAGGCAGCGTCTTTCTCAATCGCTACTTCGTCGAATACAGCAAGCTGGACGAGGAAGAGTCGTTCGAGCGGCTGATCAAACGCAGCCGCAAAAGCATGACGGCGCTGACGACCGTTTACCGTTCGGTCTATCCCGAACAGCCCGCGAGCGCGCTGGCGGAATTTCTGCGCGAACGCGTGCCGGGCCGCCGGCTGAGCGACGAACAGGTCGCGCGCTATTACGTCAGCTACGGCACCGACGCCTATAACCTTGCTGACCGCGGTTATATCGCGGGCGTGCACCCGCTTGAACTTTGGCTGGTCGGATGGTTGCGCGAAAACCGTGGCGTGGCGCGGCGCGACATGCTGAAGGCCAGCCGCGACCAGCGCTTGCAAACCTATAGCTGGCTTTTCCGCACGCGCCATAAATCGGCGCAAGACAACCGCATCCGCATTTTGCTCGAACAGGATGCCTTCGATACCATCCAGCAGCGTTGGGCCCGGCTCGGTTATCCGTTCGGGCGGCTGGTGCCGAGCCTCGCGACCGCGATCGGCAGCTCGGCCGACAAGCCGGGCGCGCTGGCCGAACTGATGGGCATCATCGTCAATGACGGCGTAAAGCTGCCGACCGTACGGTTGAAATCGGTCGAATTCGCGCCGGGCACGCCCTACCAAACCGCCATGACCCGCAAAGACCGACCGGGCGAAAAGGTTTTGCCGCATGAGGTTGTTGCCACCGTGCGCACGGCGTTGATGGATGTGGTTGCGAACGGCACCGCGCGCCGCGTTTCCGGCGTGTTCAAGGATGCGGCGGGTAATTTGCTGCCCGTCGGCGGCAAAACCGGCACGGGCGATCATCGCTTCGATGAATTCGCGCCCGGCGGACGGCTGATATCGTCGCGCGTCGTTAAACGCACGGCCACCCTCGTTTTCTTCATCGACGACCGCCTGTTCGGCAGCATCACGGCCTATGTGGCCGGGCCCGACGCCGCAAAATACAGCTTCACAAGCGCCTTGCCAGCTCAGATGCTGACGGCGATGGCCCCTATTTTACAACCACTTGTGGATGAAAAGCAGCCCGCCACGATCAGCGCGGTTGAAACCGCACGCGCAGCTTCGCTACCCTAGGGCCATGAATCGCCCAGCCTTCATATTCCCGCTTCTTCTCGCGGTCGCTTTGGCCGCACCCGCAGCAGCCGAACAGCAACAGCTTCCACCCCTGCCCGCGCCGCCCGGCGCGCCCATGCTGCACGGCAGGTTCGGCGACTGGGCCGTCTATAGCTACAAGGAAAACGGCCTGCCGGTCTGCTTCATGAAGAGCGAACCGAAAAAACAGGCGCGCATGCGCGGGCGCGGCGACACGTACATTATGGTCACGCACCGCCCGGCGGAAAACAGCCTGAACGTTCTGCACATT
The DNA here is from genome assembly GCA_016124955.1 of Alphaproteobacteria bacterium. Classification (NCBI taxonomy): domain Bacteria; kingdom Pseudomonadati; phylum Pseudomonadota; class Alphaproteobacteria; species Alphaproteobacteria bacterium. Next base: position 194,978 of record WGMR01000006.1, read on the forward strand.
ACGGCGGGCTTCGATTACCTTGCGCAAAGCGATGTACGCCTGACGATCGACGGCAAGAATTATATTATGTTCACCGACAAGGACCATGCATGGGGGCGCGACGCGACGACCGACCGCATCATCGTCGCTGCCATGCGTGACGGTAAAAGCGCCCTGACGGTACGCGGGCGCGACCGCAAGGGCAGCAGCATAACCGACAGCTATAGCCTGAAGGGCGCCACGGCGGCCTGGAAGGCGCTGAACAAGGCCTGCAAGGTGGCCGCGCAGTAAGCCTTTATATTTGCCGCCAAAATGCGAAAGCTTTGACTTTGCGGCCCCGTTCGGGGCATGACAACGCCCATGGATACCACGCCCGTACCAACGCAGCCCGCCGCCCAGGATGGCCGGCAAAACCTGATCGGCCTTTCGATGGACGAGCTGAAGGATGCGCTTGTCGCGCGCGGGCTTGAGCCGTTCCGCGCCAAGCAGGTCTGGTCATGGATGTATTGCTGGGGCGTGCAGGATTTCGAACAGATGACGACGCTGGCCAAACCCGCCCGCAAGGCGCTGGCGGAGCATTTCAGCATCGCGCGCCCGGGCATCACGCAAGACCAGCAATCGACCGACGGCACCCGCAAATGGCTTTTGCGCATGCCGGACGGGCAGGAAGTCGAAACCGTCCATATTCCCGAAGCGGACCGCGGCGCGCTGTGCGTTTCCAGCCAGGTCGGGTGTACGCTGACCTGCCGTTTTTGCCACACCGGCACGCAACGGCTTGTGCGCAACCTTACCTCGGCCGAAATTGTGGGCCAGATCATGCTGGCGCGCGATTGCCTCGGGGAATGGCCTTCGACGAAGGACGAGCGCATGCTTTCCAACATCGTTATGATGGGTATGGGCGAGCCGCTGTACAATTACGACAGCGTCGCCAAAGCGCTCAAAATCGCGATGCATGGCGAAGGCATCGCCATATCCAAGCGACGTATCACGCTTTCCACATCCGGCGTCGTGCCGATGATCGAGCGTTGCGGGGCTGAGCTGAATGTCAATCTCGCGGTCAGCCTGCATGCGGTGACGGACGAGCTGCGCGACAAAATCATCCCGCTTAACCGCAAATACCCGCTGGCCGAGCTGATGGAAGCCTGCCGTAACTATCCCGGCCTTACCAATGCGCGCCGCATCACTTTTGAATATGTGATGCTGAAGGGCGTGAACGATAGCGACGCCGATGCGCGGGCACTCGTAAAACTTTTGGCCGGCATCCCGTCCAAGGTGAACCTTATCCCCCTCAACGCATGGCCCGGTGCGCCGTTCGAATGTTCAGACGACGCGCGCATCCAGCGTTTTGGCGATATCGTTAACGCCGCCGGCTATGCCAGCCCGGTGCGCACGCCGCGCGGGCGCGATATTCTGGCCGCCTGCGGGCAGCTAAAATCGGCCAGTGTGCGCGTTTCGGCCGCCGAGCGCGCGGCGATCGAAAAAATCATCGCCGAAAAAGACAGGGCGCAGGGGCTGGCGCTCGCGGCGGCGGAAGGCGGCGCGGCATGCTGATCGTCTGGGATATCGATGGCACCTTGCTCGATAGCTACCCGCATTACGAAAGCGCCGCGCGCGCGCACTGCGCCGCGAACAACCTGAAATTCCCCGATCCGGCCCTGCTGAAACGCGGTTTCGGCCACCCGCAATGGTTCGATTACGGCTGGCCCGGCACGCATGCGCAACAAAACGAGATCAGGCGCGGTTTTTATGAACGCCTGCACGCACTTGACGCATTGCCGGAAACGCCGGTCAGGCTTTTTCCCGGCATTCCGCAAACGCTCGCACGCCTCACCGAAGCGGGGCATCGCCATGCCATCATCACCAGCCGCCCGGATGCGCCGCTAATGCACGTTTTGCGGCGCGAACAGATGCAGGATCACTTCGCCTGCATCCTCGCCGACGAAAGCCGCAAACCGCTTGGCCTGAGAAGCAAACCATTCCCCGATCAGTTAAACTACGTCATGCAGCAGCTTGACGCCAAGCCGTTTGAAACCGTGATGGTGGGCGATACGGAAATGGATGTGGCGATGGGCCGCGGCGCCGGCACCGTTGCGGTGGGCGTGCAATGGGGCACGCATGATAACGATGTTTTGCGTGCCGCCGGCGCGCATTTTCTGCCAGCGACGCAGGACGAATTGTGCGCCATCATCGCCGAATTGCATGCGGGGCACTTGCCCTCCGATATGTCCTCCATCACTCCGCCCGTTTATCCGCAACCGCAATGAACGCTTTTCTCCAACATCCAGTCACCGGGGCGCTTCTGTTCTGCGCGCTTTCGCTCTGGCCGTTGATGCGGATATTCCGGCGCGTGGGGCTACGGCCCGCCTGGGGATTGCTGATATTCGCCAACCTGCTGCTGCCGTTCCTCGGCATTGTGCTGGTGGCGGGTACGCTCGGTCACCGCGCATGGCCGCGCATCCCCAAAATCCCCCGCCCGGCAAAGCCGAACAAAAAAGACTGGAGCGCGGCATGATCGAGCTGCTCGATACGCTGCATGCGCCAACCGCATGGTTCTTCACGCTGCCGCCTTGGGCCGCCTTCACCCTGCTCGGCGTGATGATGACCTATGCAATCGGGCTGGCGGGTTTTATCCTCGCGCGCATGGGCATCAAACCGCTTTGGGCGCTGCTTATACTCGTGCCGTTCGCAAACGTAACCATGTTGTGGGTGCTGGCTCACAAAAAGTGGCCTGCCGAGCAAATCAGCTAAACTTGTTGCTGCGCGCGAAACCCGTCGGCGCAATGCGGCCCGCTTGCGCGCGCTCGCCCAGCCATGCGCGCAAATCAGCTTCGGTGCGCGTCTTATCGCCCGCCTGCCAGCTAAGGCCTTCCTTCAGCGTAATACATTTCACGTCCGATAGCGCGCCATCCTTGTATTTCTGCAAGATCACGCCGCGCCCGCGCGCCATTTCCGGCAATTGCTCAAGCGGGAACACAAGCAGTTTGCGGTTGGTGCCGATCGCGGCGATATGATCGCCTTCCACAGGGGCGCATGCCGCAGCCTGCGCGCCGGCGCCGACATTCAGCACCTGCTTGCCGTTCTTGGTTTGCGCAAGCACGTCATCGATTGAAACGATAAAACCGCGGCCATCGCTTGAAGCAACCACCAGTTTTTGCCCTTGCCGGTATTTAAACAGCGCCACGATTTCGGCTTCCTGCGGCATTTCCACCATCAGACGCACGGGTTCGCCCAAACCCCTGCCGCCCGGTAGCTTATCGACGCCAAGCGTATAAAAACGCCCGTTACCCGCGAGCATGAGCATCTTGTCGGTGGTTTCGGCATTGATAACGAAGCGTTCCTCGTCACCCTCCTTGTATTTCACGGCGCCGCGCGCCGCCTTGTCTTCGGCGACATGCCCCTTCATCGCGCGCAACCATCCCTTGGCCGAACAAATAACCGTGACGTTTTCGCGTATGATCACGGCTTCCACCGGCACCAATATCTCGGGCGGCGCGTCCGCAATTTCGGTGCGGCGCGCGCCAAGCGGCGTGGTTTTGGCAAAGGTTTTCTTGAGCGCACCGACCTCATCTTCAATAGCCTGCCAGCGGGCCTTTTCGTCTTTCAACAATTTCTTCAGCGCCGCACGCTCGCCCTGCAAATCCTTTTCTTCGCGCCTGATTTCCATTTCCTCAAGCTTGCGCAAGCTGCGCAGCCGCATATTCAAAATCGCTTCCGCCTGCATTTCGGAAAGCTTGAAGGCCTTGATCAGTGCAGGCTTGGGTTCGTCTTCGCGCCGGATGATTTTGATGACCCTATCAATATCGAGATAGACGATCAGATAGCCGGCAAGAATTTCAAGCCTCTGTTCGATATGCCCGAGCCGGTAGCGCGAGCGGCGCTCCAGCACTTCCATGCGGTGATCCAGCCATGCGCGCAAAACTTCGCGCAAATTCATCACGCGCGGCACGCAATCCTTATCGAGCACGTTGAGGTTAAGTGCGAAGCGGCTTTCCAGTTCGGTTTGCCGGTACAGCGATTCCATCAGCACCTTGGGATCGACGTTGCGGCTTTTCGGCACCAGCACAAGCCTTATGTCGTCGGCCGATTCGTCCCGCACGTCATCAAGCAACGGCAGTTTCTTGTCGTTCAGCAATTCGGCGATTTTTTCGATCAGCCGCGCTTTCTGCACCTGGTAGGGAATTTCGGTGACAACAACCTGCCACATGCCCTGCTTCAGATCCTCAACTTCATACTTCGCGCGCACGCGGAAGGCGCCGCGCCCGGTTTTATAGGCTTCCGTCACGGCTTCGCGCGATTCCACCAGAATGCCGCCGGTGGGAAAATCGGGCCCCGGTACAAAACCCGCAAGCTTGTCGAACCCGGCATTGGGATAATGGATAAGGTGTTTCAACGCATCGCACAGCTCGGCCACATTATGCGGGGGAATGGATGTCGCCATGCCGACCGCAATCCCGGCCGAACCGTTGGCAAGCAGGTTCGGAAAGGCAGAAGGCAGCACGGCGGGTTCCATACCGCTGCCGTCATAAGTGGGGCGGAAATCGATCGCGTCGTCGTCGATCCCTTCCAGCAAAAGCCACGCCACTTCCGTCAAACGCGCTTCGGTGTAGCGCATGGCGGCGGCGTTATCGCCATCGATATTGCCGAAATTGCCCTGCCCGTCGATCAACGGGTAACGCTGCGCAAAGTCCTGCGCCATGCGCACAAGCGCGTCATACACCGCCGTATCGCCGTGCGGATGGAATTTGCCGATCACATCGCCCACAACGCGCGCCGATTTTTTCGGCGGCAATCTGGGTTCGAGCTTCAGTTCGCGCATCGCGAACATCAGCCGCCTGTGCACCGGCTTCAGCCCGTCGCGCACATCGGGAAGCGAGCGCGACATGATGGTCGAAAGCGCATAGGACAGATAGCGTTCCGAAAGCGCGTCGGCCAGCTTCTTGTCGCTTATGGGCGCGGCGGGCGGCGGTGTTTTGGTTTTACGGGCTGCGGTTTTCTTGGGCATGAATCACATATGTTTTGATGCGGCTGGTGTGACAGGCGGGCGCAAAAAGGTCAAGCCGTCGCGCGGTTATCGCCGGCGCGCCGCTCCAGCACATCGGCCAGCCTTTGCCTTGCGGCGGGCAGCGCGCCTGCGCGGGGCGCATGGTCCGCCTGCCCTTTTTGCGCAAACACATGGCGCAAAAGAAAATGCCCGGTGAGCGCAAGGCCTTGCAGCACTTCTTGCGGTTCCCACCCGGCTTCGCCGAGCAAAAAGGGAGGCAGCATCAAAAGCCTTTCGCGGTAGGCGGCGCCTGCGCCTTGCGAAACTGCCCGCCCCGTGCGCGGGCTGACATACGCAAGGTTGACGGCCGTTCCCTCCACCGCGCAGCGCGTGAGATCGAGCCCGTAGCCGAGCGCGGCGAGCAGCCCCAGTTCCCATTTCACATAAGCCGCGCCCCAGAGCGCGGAATCCTCGAGCGCCAAAAGCGCCAGCAGCGCGCCATAGACATGCGGCAAGGGTTGCCGTTCGGGCAGCGCGGCATCGGTCATCGCGCAGGCGCTTGAAATGGCAGCGAGCGCGAAGGCATCGTCGAACCATTGCGCGCCGCAGGTGGCAAGCAGATCGAGCGAGTAGTTGCCCAGATGTTCGGGCAGCCGTGCGCGCCAGCGCGCGCGCACATGGTTGCCGGGTTGCAGCAAGCCTTTTGCCTTCTGCCCGCCCGGCATAAGACCGGCATGGCGGCCATGGTCCGCCGTCAGCAGCATGACGATCGTGGCATGTTCGCCATGCGCCCGCGCGCCAAGCACAATACCTTCATCAAGCCATTCCATGGCAATTCCCGGGCGGTTGCATGATGACGGGGCAGGGCGGTATCTTCATGCCCTAGAATCTAGCGCCCCCGCCCCCCATGATGCAAAGGAGAAATCAGCATGCCCATTATCCGCGCCTGTTCCCTCGCCGCCGCAATTCTACTGTTCACAGCCGTCAGCCCCGCCGCCGCCTGCATGCATGCGCAAAGCCGGTCATGCATCGTCGGCAAAATCAGCAATTGCAGCGGCGCCGCCTATGTCCAGAGCGGGCCGGAGGCCGCCCCGGCGAAAATGCCTGCACCTTCCACCAAGGCCTATATTGAATCGAACATGAAAATGCATCACGGCATGGCCATCCCGTTCAGCGGCGATGCGGATGTGGATTTCGTGCGCGGCATGATCCCCCACCATGAAGGCGCGGTCGATATGGCCAAAATCGTGCTGGAATACGGCCAAGACAAAAAAATCCGCAAGCTTGCCCAAGGCATCATCAAGGCGCAGGAGCGGGAGATTAAAATGATGAACCAATGGCTTGCGGCCCATGCCGTGCCAGTGCAACCGGGTACGATGAACCCCGCACATCATCACTAGGACATTTACATTTCCGGCTCTTTTTCCGGTTCTTCCGGCGGCGCGGCGGCCACGGTTCTTGCCTCCGCGGTCACGGGCTGCAACCGGTCCTTGGGGATGATCACGGTCACGGTGGTGCCGATGCCGAGCTGGCTTTGAACGTCAAGAATACCGCCATGCAGCTCGACCAGTGCCTTGGTGAGCGGTAATCCAAGTCCCGTGCCTTGCGTCTTGCGGCTGAGCGCGCTTTCGATCTGACCGAAGGGCGCGAGCGCGAGCGGGATATCTTCGGGCGCCATGCCGATCCCGGTATCTTCGATCGTGATGCAAAGCCGCCCCTTGCCGTCCATGCCCGCCGTAAGCGTCACGGCGCCGCCTTCGGGCGTGAATTTGATGGCGTTGGTCAGAAGGTTGGTCATTACCTGCTTGAGCGCACGCTCTTCCGCCCTTACATGCGGCAAATCTTTCGGCACGCGCGTGCTCATGCGCAAACGGTGGGATTTGGCGCGCGCAGCCACCAGCCGCACGCAGGCATGCACAACCTTTTCCATATCCACAACGGTTTCGGAAAGCGCGCGCTTGCCCGCCTCGATCTTCGACATATCAAGGATGTCGTTGATCAGGGAAAGCAGCAATTCGCCGCTGTCATAAATATCCTTGGCGTATTCCACATATTGCGGCTGCCCCACCTGCCCGAACAGCTGGTCCTTGATGATTTCGGAAAAGCCGATGATGGCGTTAAGCGGCGTGCGCAGTTCGTGGCTCATATTCGCAAGAAACTCCGATTTACTGCGGTTCGCGAAATCGGCCTGCTCCTTGGCGGCGATAAGGCCCAGCTCGGCCTGCCGGCGTTCGGTCACGTCATACATGGTGCATTCGTAGTAATTCACTTGCCCGGCCTGGTCGCGCACCACGTGGCCGCTCATATTTACCCAGATGATCTTGTGATCCTTGGTAAAAAGCGCAATTTCGTGGTCGCGCTGGTTGCTTTCGCGCAGGCGCGTAAACCACGCGGCGCGCGCCTCCATGTCCACGAACAGCTTGCCGCGCAAATCGGGCTGCTCGGTCAGAATATCGGGCGGATCAAGGTACCCAAGCGTCCGCGCCGCGGTTTTGTTGGCGTTCAGCCATTCGCCGTTGGCGGCGATCTGCACGATGCCGATGCCGGCATTCTCGAAAATATTGCGGTATTTGTGTTCGCTGTCGCGCAGCGCCCGCGCCATGCGCTCTTCGTCCACGATCTTGCGGTTCAGCTCGTCATTGGCGCGCTGCAGTGAAAGCGCGAGGTCGGCCACCGTTACGCTGCGCGTGCGCAGCGTGCGGATATAGACCATGGTGGCGATGGTCAGAAAACCGCCGATCAGCAATACAAGATAGGGCAAAACCAGCACGGCGGCATAGTTGCCGCGCGGCTGCGCCGTATAATCGACCGCCCAGATCCTGTCGTTGAGCCGAATGATATCGTGGCCCGCCTGTTCCTCACCCAGCCAACGATGGTCCATCACCGGGCGACCGAGCAAAAAGAACGGGGTTTTGTTGAAATCCGGGTTTTCGATTGCGGCAAAGCTGGTCAGCACATCGTCGCGCACAAGCACGCCGATTGCCTCGAACAGCGGCGCGACCGGCGTTACGCTCAGGATATAACTATCCTGTTGTCGCGCGATCGCAAGCGCCACGAATAATACATTGCCGTTATGCGCGCTGATCGTATCGCCGGGCAAAATCGCCGAGCTGATGCTTTTGGTCTCCCGCGTATGCTCCAGCAATGCTTCAAGCTTCGTGACGGACGCAAGCAATTGCTGGTCGTTGAGGCGGAAATCTTTGTCAAGGATACTGCGCTCGATCACCATGCGGCCTTCGTGCACAATGATTTTGTATAAACCCGCTATCGCCAGCGCGTCGATGTTCAGCCGTTCGGTGAATTCCCGGATTTCCTCCTGCTGCAAATCGGGTTTGAGCCGGTAGGCGCCCGCGAGCGCGCTGACAACATCCTGCGTCGCATGCACTTCGCGCTGCAGGCTGTCGATTGCCTTGAGCGCGGGCTTTTCAAGCTGGCGCGCGATAAACCAGTTGATCTCGCTGCGCACGAAATAGAAAAACCCGCTCGACGCCGCAGTGCCTACAATGATCACGCCGATCATCAGCCAGAAGTTTTTCGACTTCGGCAGGCTGAACAGCCAATTGACCCAGCTTTTGATGGCGATGTGGCTAACCAAATGATGCGGCCCTTTTGCAGCGGAAGGATATGCGGGGCTTCAAGGTTAAAATTGTCCGCTGTTGATACCTAAAAAGCCGTTAACTTATTGATCGGTGATGGTATTCGCCGTATTGCAGCATTTGTTCCGGTTAAGAAAAAATGCGTGGAAAACGTGGATTCCCGGGCATTTTCTTAACTTTTTATTATAATTTTTGATAAATGCTTAACTTACAGAATTTAGTTAATTAGTTACGTATGAAAGGTACTTCAAATGGACGAAGAGCAGCAGTTAAAACGCCCCTCCCTGGAAGACGTTTATCACATCGTTGAAAAGCACCAAGCCTACCGAAGGCTGCAACGCGGCGGAGCGCGGGCGAACCTGAAGCTGATGGATCTTTCCTACTACGATCTCAGCGGCATCGATCTTTCAGAAGCGGATTTCAGCGGCTCCAAACTTTCCAACGCGCGGCTATCCGGCTCCAGCCTCGCAGGCGCCAACCTTTACGGCGTCGATCTTGAAAAGGCCGATATGATGCGCACCGATCTCAGCAAAGCCGATATGCGCGGCTCGGTGCTGCGCGGCGCCAAGATGAATTACGCCAAACTCATCCAGGCGGATTTGCGCGACGGCACACTGGTGCGATGGAACAAGAAAGGCGAGGTGGATTGGAGCGCGGCCAAGGCGCGGCGCGCGCCCGTCAACCCCGATGACCTGACAACCGCACATGGCGCGCAGCTGGAAGGTGCACGGATTTCCGGCAACTTCACGGTGCAAACCGATCTGACCGGCGCGGTGCTGCGCGGCGCGAAGATGGAGAAAGTGATGCTCAACAACGCCAACCTTACCGGCGTGGATTTGCGCGATGCCGACATGGCGGGCGCAAACCTGGCCGGGGCGGAGCTGCGCGGCGCCAACATGCTGCGCGCGCATCTTGAAAAAGCCATCCTTGATGAAGCCAAGATGATCGGCACCATCCTTGATAGCGAACAGCTGGCGCACGCTTCGGCCAAGAATATCGTGGTCGCGAAAACGATACGCGAGCTGGGCGAAACGGTCGAACAGCTTTTGTCGCAACATAAGGAATGGATCGAAACCAACGGCAAGCGAGGCAGGCGGCTCGATCTCGGCGGGATCGATCTTAGCGAACAGAACCTGAAGGGCCGCAACCTTGCGGGCGCGCTGCTTTCGGGCGCCAAGCTGGGCAAGGCGAACCTGCGCGATGCCTGCATGGTGATGGCCGATTTTTCGTACGCCGATTTGCGTAACGCGGATCTGCGGGGGGCCGATCTGCGCGGCATCAAGCTTGAGCGCGCGACACTCACGAACGCCCTTCTGGCGGGCGCGCGGCTCAACATGCTGCAGATCATCGGCTCGCGCGAACTGGAATGCCGGGCACAGCTTCCCTATGCCTGGCTCGATGGCGCCAACCTCGCCGGCGCCGATTTGCGCAAGGCGAACCTGATCGGGGCCGATCTTTCCGGCGCCAATCTGCGCAACGCCTGTCTTGCTTCGGCCGATCTGACCTTCGGCAACCTTACGGGCGCCGACATCACCGATGCCGATATCGAAGGCACGGAAATGGGCAGCGCAAAGCTTGTGAACGTCACGGGCTATACGAAGCCAAAGGGCTAGAACGCCCGCTCCGTCAGCCGCTTGCCGCGATTCGTGGTTAATGCCGCGCACCCGCATCACAACTGAATACTTTCGGAAAAACCGGTTATTATCGGATCAAGAGCCTTTCATTTTGCAGGATTAAACATATGAACGTCCCCGACTACGATACGAACAAGCCAATCTGGGATTCAGAGAACACCGCCGCCGTTGTCCAGGAAGCCGGAAAAACTTTGCAACGCAGGGCTGTCGAAGCGGACAAAATAATCAGCGAGCAGGATGCCCGTTTACTCCGCCTGGATATGCGGTCTTGCATATACAACATGCAAAACAATAGCACCGAAGAACTCAACAAAATTGGGCTACGGCAAAAACACGGCTTGCAGAGACCAGCTACGGCGCCGCCAACCAGATGTCCAAGTTTGCGGTTACCATTTCGAGCATGCATTTACATCTATTCGGGGGAAACTATTCATCCGGCTTCAACCCCGGCGATGTGATTGGCGCTGAAGTCTTGTATAAAGACGCCTCCAAACAACTCACCGCATGGGCCGATACTCTTGTCAAAGACGGAAAACTGGAAGCGGCGGCAAGGATGCTGGCCCAGTTTCAATTATATATCAACCAAAACTATGCCGGCATGAGCGTCATGAACCCGCATTTTACGCCAGAGCGTGAAAGGTTTGAATCGACCTTGAGCAGCCAGCAAAAGCAGGAATTCCAGCGCCATTATACCGCTCACCTGAACGCTGGCTGAATTAGGAAAACTATTCCGCCCAGCCGTGCAGCCACACGATCTCGAAGGTCGTGCGGATGCGCCCGCCGGCTTCCGCATAATCCCGCGCATAATATTCGGCCGCGCGCATGAAAACGGCGCGGCGTGTCGGGATTTTCAGCCGCGCAATCTGTGCGTTCGCTTCGCCCATGCCGCGCAGATCGCGCATCAGGGCAAACATGTCTTCGTATGTCACCTCTATCGTCTCGCTGTCCGCCACCGGCAGCGCAAAATTCGCGCGCTGCAGGAGCGCGGCTGCATCGCGTAGCCCTGCGGCGGGTGAAACGCGCGGGCTTGCGCCGCCTGTTATATCCAGCTCGGCCCGCATCATGCAATCGCGCAATTCCCGCAGCGTCGCGCCGCCCGGCAGCGCGGCAATAAACAGCCCCCCCGGCTTCAGGCAGGCGCGCGCCTGCAAAAGTGTGCCGGGCAGGTCGTTGACCCAGTGCAGCGCAAGGTTGCTGGCGATCAGATCGAAGCTGCCGGACGCGAAGGGCAGAAATTCCTCGTCTGCCACAATTGCCCGAGCGCCTTCCGGCGGCGCAAGCCCTGCCGCAATCACCTGCCGCGTGCCCGCCCGCGCCGCGATTTGGCGCGCCAGCCCGGCTTCCCGGCAACCGAGATCGAGCACGCAAGGGAATTCCCGCTTGATATCACCGAGCCGTTCCATCAAACGTCCGCCCGTCTCTTCGAACAAAAAGCGATGCGCCGCAAGCCCCGGCGCGGCGCGCATGAAGCGGCGGCGCAGCAGCGCGCGATCGAACAGCCGGGCGGGCCCTGTTTCCGGCGAAGCGGCTTTGCGGGGAACATGCATTGCGCTATTATAAGGCCAACCCCTCCGCCCGGAAAAGCCTTGATGGCAAAGCCGCTTGTCGCATCATTCATGAAACTGTGGGACGGCATGCTCGATGCCGTGCTGCCGCCTTTGTGCCTCGCCTGCCGCGCGCCGGTGGCGCAGCAACAGGCGGTTTGCGCCGATTGCTGGCGCAAGCTGAACTTCATCGGTCCGCCCTGCTGCGACGGGTGCGGCATCCCCTTCGCCGTACCCGCGCTGGAAGGCAGCCGCTGCGGCCAGTGCCTCGGTTTTCCGCCCGCCTTTTCCGCCGCGCGCGCCGCGCTGGTGTATGACGATGCCAGCCGCGCGCTTATCCTCGGGTTCAAACATGCAGACCAGACCTTTGCGGCGCAGGCGCTGGCAGGGTGGATGAAACGCGCGGGGCGCGGATTGCTGGACGGGTGCGATATGATCGCGCCCGTGCCGCTGCATTATTTCCGTCTCGTGCGGCGGCGCTACAATCAGGCCGCGATTTTGGCAAGCGAGCTTGCCGGCATGAGCGGGAAAAAATGCGTGCCCGATCTTCTGATCCGCCACCGCGCCACGCCATCGCAAGGCACGCTGCATCGCCGCGACCGCGCGAAAAACGTGAAAGACGCCTTTCGCATCAACCCGCGCCACGCGCCGTTCTTGCAGGGCATGCGCGTGCTGCTGGTCGATGACGTGCTGACCACCGGCGCGACCGTCAACGCATGCAGCCGCACATTGCTGGAAGAAGGCGCCGGGACGGTTTCCGTGCTCGCGCTCGCGCGCGTGCATAAGCTTTCATGACACTGGCGCAAAGGGCGTATGGCGCGGTATAATGCCATAGGAGGAATCCTATGCCTGATATTATTGTCTATAGCGGCCCGAACTGCCCCTATTGCTTGCGCGCCAAGGCGCTGCTTGAAAAAAAGGGCGTCACCTATACCGAACATAATGTGCAGGGCGACCCTGCGTTGTTGCGGGAAATGCTGCAACGTTCGGGCGGAAAACGCACGATCCCGCAAATATTCATCGGCGCGCAGCACATAGGCGGCTTCGACGATCTGTACGCGCTTGACCGCGCCGGCAGGCTTGATCCTTTGCTGCAAGGTGATCCATGAAGTTCCGCGCCGCCTGCATACAAATGAGCTCGGGGCCCGAAATCGCGCCCAACCTTGAAACCGCCGGCACGCTGGTGCGCACCGCACACAAGGACGGCGCGCAATTCATCGCGCTGCCGGAAAATGTCGATATGCTGATGGCCGACCGCGCCAGAAAGCTTGCAGCCGCGCTGCCCGAAGACAAGCACCCCGGCTTGCCCTTCTTCGCGGGCCTGGCGCGCGAAACCGGCACATGGATCATGTGCGGCAGCCTCGCCATCAAGCTGGGCGCAGAAAAAATTGCCAACCGTTGCTATCTTTTCAACCCGGAAGGCAAGCGCGTTGCGGCTTACGACAAGATCCATATGTTCGATGTCGATTTGCCGAACGGCGAAAGCTACCGCGAATCCGAAACTTGCGCGCCGGGGGATCGCGCCGTGCTTGCGCCGGTGCCGTGGGGCAAGCTTGGCATGACCATATGTTACGATATGCGCTTCCCGATGCTGTACCGCGCGCTGGCGGAAGCGGGCGCATCGATCATCACCGTACCGGCTGCTTTTACGGTGCCGACGGGGCAGGCGCACTGGCATATTCTTTTGCGCACGCGCGCGGTGGAAACCGGCTGCTTTGTCCTCGCGCCCGCGCAATGCGGCACGCATGACGGCGGACGGAAAACATACGGCCACGCGTTGATCGTCAGCCCGTGGGGCAAAATACTCGCGGAGGCCGAAAACGAGCCCGGCTTTATTGCCGCCGACCTTGATATCGACGAGGTTGCGAAAACCCGCGCTTCGCTGCCCAGCCTGCAACACGGACGCAACTTCCAGTTGCCGAATTAAACGATCAGGGCCACTTCGCTTCAGGCGGCATCGACATCAAGATCGCCTCGGTATTGCCGCCGGTGCGCAACCCGAATTGCGTACCGCGATCGTATAGCAGGTTGAACTCCACATAGCGCCCGCGGCGCACCAGCTGCGCTTCGCGCTGCTCCGGGGTCCACGTCTCGTTCATGCGGCGGCGCACCAGCGGCGCATAGGCGTCAAGAAACGCGCGGCCGATATCCTGCGTGAATGCAAAGTCGGCCTCCCAATCGCCCGTATCGTGATAGTCGTAAAAAATACCGCCCGCCCCGCGCGGCTCGCCCCGATGCGGCAAAAAGAAATATTCGTCGCAGGCCTGTTTGAAACGGGAATAAAAATCCGCACCATGACGGGCGCAAGCGCCCTCCAGCACGGCATGGAAATCGCGCGCATCCGTGCTTGCTTCGGGGCTTTGCGGGAACATCGGCGTCAGATCGGCGCCGCCGCCGAACCAATGGCGGCTGGTGACGATCATGCGCGTATTCATATGCACGGCGGGCACGAGCGGAGAGCGCATATGCGCGACAAGGCTGACGCCGCTTGCCCAGAAGCGCGGGTCGCTCTCGGCGCCCGGGATCTGTTTGCGGAAGGCGGGTGAAAATTCGCCGGACACGGCCGAAATGTTCACACCAACTTTTTCAAACACCCGCCCGCGCATGATGGATATTTCGCCGCCTCCGCCCTCGGGCCGGTCCCAAGGCGTGCGCTCAAACTTGCCTGCGGGTAATTCGCTATGCGTGCCGGTCAGTTCGGTTTCAATTTGCTCGAACGCCGCGCAAATTCTGTCGCGCAAGGCGCGAAACCAAACGACTGCGCGTTCCTTGTGCGCATCGGAGCAGATAAAATTCTCGTTCGCGGTTTTTTCCGCCGGCTGTCCCATTACGTTCCCCGTTCACGTCCCGTCTGGCGCAAGGCTTCCGCAAGCACGATGCCCGCCGCCATCGCTACATTCAAAGATCGCGCAGGCGGCCGAAGCGGGATCACAACCCGCGCATCGGCCCTGTCATGCACTTCGGGCGGCACGCCTGCGCTTTCACGCCCCACCAATAACACATCGTCCTCATTATAGGCATGCTGCGTATAGGGTACCGCGCCATTAACTGTAAGCAATATCAGTCGTTTAGGACCAAGCTGGTCCAGAAAAGCCTGCCACGAGCGGTGCCGCGCCATCTGCAGCTGCTGGATATAATCCATAGCAACGCGCTTGATACGGGCATCGTCGGCCACGAAACCACAAGGCTCTATAAGGTCCATTCCGATGCCGAAACAAGCACACAGCCGCATCATGGCCCCGGTATTGGGTGGCATGTCCGGCTGATATAGAGCGAGGCGCAGAGGCATTATGGTGGCCAAAGAAACGGGCCGCTAAGGCAGGCGCGCGAGCGCGCGCCATGGCGGGGATGTCACAAACCGCGCGGTTCAGGCGCGGATATAACCATAACCCCTTGACGGAATTACACAAGCGGGCGCAAAACAGGCCTCGGTTATAGTGTTACGCGAATCCCTTCACGCGGCTTCCGCCGCCGGGATGATGGCGCATTTCTTCTGCGGGGTTTTTGATGGCCGACAGCACCGATCAACTGGGCGAAACAAGACGCGATTTTATTCTGCTTGCGGGCACGGCGATGGCCGGCGTCGGCGCCGCCGTCGCGGCATGGCCCTTGATCCACAGCATGAACCCTTCGGCCGACGTACTCGCGCTGGCCTCAACCGAGGTTGATCTTTCGCCCGTGCAGGAAGGCCAGGCCATCACGGTCGTCTGGCGCGGCAAGCCGGTTTTCATCCGCCATCGCACGGCAACGGAAATAGAAGCCGCGCGCGCGGTGGATACCGGAACGCTGCGCGATCCGCAAACGGACGCAGAACGTGTGGAAAGTTCCAAGTTTGGTGACGAAGCCTTGCCGCAATGGCTGGTGATGGTCGGGGTATGCACGCATCTCGGTTGTATTCCGCTTGGCCAAAAACCGACCGACGACAAGGGTGAATTTAACGGCTGGTTTTGCCCGTGCCATGGTTCGGCCTACGATACCGCGGGCCGCATCCGGAAAGGCCCGGCGCCGAAGAATCTTGCGATTCCGCCCTATACCTTCACCGACGCTTCGCGCATCCGTATCGGCTAGGCCGCCCCTTAGGAGCATCTTTCATGGCGCATAACAGCACCCGCACCCCGTTCAAAAATCCGCTGGTCGAATGGATCGACAGCCGCCTGCCCATCTTCACGATGATGCAGCAGGAATACGGCACGTTCCCGACGCCGCGCAATTTCAACTATCTCTGGAGCTTCGGCGGCATCGCCAGCTTCATGCTCGCGGTCATGATCGCGACCGGCATTTTCCTCGCCATGCAATACACCGCATCGACCGACCACGCCTTCAATTCGGTCGAACGCATCATGCGCGACGTCAATTACGGCTGGCTGATCCGCTATCTGCACAGCAACGGCGCATCGCTGTTCTTCATCGCCGTGTTCATCCACGTATTCCGCGGGCTTTACTATGGTTCCTACAAGGCGCCGCGCGAACTTTTGTGGATTCTCGGCGTTGTCATTCTGCTTTTGATGATGGCCACGGCTTTCATGGGCTATGTGCTGCCTTGGGGACAAATGAGCTTCTGGGGCGCGACCGTGATCACCAACCTGTTTTCCGCCATCCCCCTGGTGGGCGACAGCATCGTCACCTGGCTGTGGGGCGGCTTCGCGGTTGATAACCCGACGCTTAACCGTTTCTTCGCGCTGCATTACCTGCTGCCCTTCGTCATCCTCGGCGTCGTCGTGCTGCACGTCGCCGCCATGCATGTGGTCGGCTGCAACAACCCGCTCGGGATCGATACCAAGGGCCCGCAGGATACGGTGCCGTTCAACCCCTATTACACGGTGAAGGATTTCTTCGCGATCACGGTCTTCATGATCTTTTATGCCGTGATGGTGTTCTACCTGCCCAACCATATGGGCCACCCGGATAATTACATCCCCGCCAACCCGATGGTGACGCCCGCGCATATCGTGCCGGAATGGTATTTCCTGCCCTTCTACGCGATTCTGCGTGCCTTCACGATGGACATCACAATCCCCTTCACCAACATCATTCTGATCTCTTCCAAGCTGGGCGGCGTGATCTTGATGTTCGGCTCCATCCTCGTGCTGTTTGCGCTGCCATGGCTTGACCGTTCCAAGGTGCGCAGCGCGGTGTTCCGCCCGCTTTACCGCATCTTTTTCTGGGTTCTGGTCGCCGTGTGCATCCTGCTCGGCTGGGTCGGCGCCAACCCGCCCGAAGGCATGTTCGTGATCATCGGGCAGCTGTGCACCGCCTATTACTTCCTGCACTTCCTCGTCGTCCTGCCGCTGCTGCCACGGTTCGAAAAAACCCTTCCCCTGCCCGGCAGCATTTCCGAAGCCGTGCTTGCGGCCCGGAAAGCCTGAGGAGAAAAACGATGCGCTTCAAGCCCGCCCTTTCGCTCGCCGCCCTTGCCGTTCTTGCGGCACTGACCGCACCGGCCTTCGCTTCCGAAGGGGCGCTCGAACCGCGCGAACCGCCGCACGGCTGGCACCATGCCGGGCCGTTCGGCACCTTCGACCGCGCGGCGCTGCAGCGCGGATTTCAGGTTTACAAGGAAGTTTGTGCCGCGTGCCACAGCCTGAAGCTGCTTTCCTACCGCAACCTTCAGGCGATCGGCTTTAACGAGGCCGAAGTCAAGGCAATCGCCGCGCAATATACCGTCACCGACGGGCCCGACGATAACGGCGACATGTATGAGCGCCCCGCGCGCCCGTCCGACCGCTTCGTGTCCCCGTTCGCGAACGATAATGCCGCGCGCGCATCCAACAACGGCGCGCTGCCGCCCGATTTATCGCTGATCGCCAAGGCGCGCCATGGCGGCGAAAGTTATCTTTATTCGATCCTGACAGGCTATGCCGAACCGACCGAGGAAGATAAAGCCAAGATGATGCCGGGCATGCATTTCAACAGCTACTTTCCCGGCCACCAGATCGCCATGCCCGCGCCGCTGGCCGAAGGCATGGTCAGCTATGCCGACGGCACCGAAGCCACGACCGAGCAAATGGCGGCGGACGTTGCCACCTTCCTTACCTGGGCGGCCGAGCCGAAGCTTGAAGAGCGCAAGAAAATGGGGCTTCAGGTTCTGCTTTTCCTGCTGGTTTTTGCAGGTATCATGTATGTGGCCAAACGCAGGGTGTGGGAAAAACTCCACTAATTGCCCGCCTGTTACGGCCCCGGACCGGTCCGGTAAGGTTTTGCTAACGACTAACCATTAGCGTAAACCCCTATGAGCAAAATAACCGCCGAAGACATAGTCAATTTCTGGTTCATGGAAGTGGGCGAACAGAAGTGGTTCAAGCCCGCGCCGGAACTCGACCAGGAAATCACCAAGCGTTTCACCCCCCTGTATGAACAGGCCGCCAGCGGCCAGTTGAAGGAATGGGAAGAAACGCCCTCCGGCATGCTCGCGCTTTTGCTGCTGCTCGATCAGTTTCCGCGCAACATGTTCCGTAACACCGCCAAGGCGTTCGCGACCGACGATCTCGCGCTCGATCTCGCGCGCACGTCAATCATCAAGCATTTCGATGACCGCATCGACGTCAACTTCAAACTGTTTTTCTATCTGCCGTTCGAACATTCCGAAAATATGGGCGATCAACGGCTCGCGCTTTTCTATGTGCGCGAACGCACCAAAAACCCGGAATGGCTGGAATGGGCCGAACGGCACTTCAACACAATCCAGCAGTTTGGCCGCTTCCCCCACCGCAACGAAGCGCTGGGCCGCCAATCCACCGCGGCCGAGGAAGCCTTCCTGAAAAACGGCGGCGGTTTCTAGCACTTCGCCCCTCCTTTGCCTTGCTTGACAGCAAAAAAGCGTTTTGCGTATTGTATGCGCGGGCGGCCTGCCGCCCTGCGGGAATTTGATGGGCAGCTTGCGCCGCATAAAAAACGCTAAAGCGCACCGGGTACGGGCCAGACGCCCCGCGCTCCGGTGAGGTCCAGAACCTTGACCGTGGAGCATTTCGATGCCGCTCATTATTTCCGACAACCTGCCCGCGCTGCAAACGCTGGAACAGGAACGCATATCCTTTATCCCCGCCAGCCGCGCGGCCAAGCAGGATATACGCCCCATCAGCATCGCCATTTTGAACCTGATGCCGGACAAAATCGCGACCGAAACCCAGCTCGCACGGCTGATCGGCAACACGCCGCTGCAGGTTTCGGTTTCGCTGCTGGTACCCGGGACGCACAGCGTGAAAACCGCCGAGCCCGCCCACATCACCGCGCATTACCGCACATGGCAGCAGGCCCGCGACACGAACGAGCGCTATGACGCGCTGATCATCACCGGCGCGCCGCTCGGTCACTTGCCGTTTGAAGAAGTGGGGTATTGGAAAGAGTTTACGGAAATCCTGGCATGGAGCCAAAGCCATGTTTTCACGACATTGACCATGTGCTGGGCGGCCATGGCGGCCTTGCACCATTTTCACGGTATTCGAAGATACCCGCTGCCCGCCAAGCTGTTCGGAATCTACAACCACTATGCTTGTGCTGCGCAGAATGATTTGTTACGCGGCTTCAATGACGAATTCTATATCCCGGTTTCACGTCATACCGAAGTGAAACGGCAGGACATCCTTGATGCCGGGCTGGAGAGCCTGATTGATTCCGATGCCGCCGGCATTGCCCTGATCCGCGAACAGAAGCGGCGCATGCTCTATATGATCAACCACTGGGAATACGACACACAAACGCTGGCGCACGAATACCGGCGCGATCGCAATGCCGGCAAGCCTATCGCCTTGCCGCACGATTATTTCACCGGCAACGATCCCGAAGCCGGAATCAAGAACCGCTGGCGTTCCAGCGGGCACCTGTTTTTCGCCAACTGGGTCAACTATATCTACCAGAATACGCCCTACGATCTGGGCCAGCTCGCGGCGGACGAACGGCCCACGCTGGCGCAATTTGCCGGCGCGCAACGCGCCGGCTGAACTAACTAACCCGCCGTGCGGGCCAGCACGGGCGCCAGTTCGCGCGCCAGAAGGGCCGCGATCTTTTCCCGCATTTCCGGCTGTTTCAAAATGGCTTCATCCTTGGCGTTCGAAAGAAACCCGGTTTCGATAAGGATCGAAGGCACATCCGGCGCGCGCAGCACCGCGAAATTGGCCGCACGCATGGGGTTTTCCAGCAATTTCCAGTCCTTGCCGATACCGTCGATCAGCGAAACCTTGGCGCGCTGCGCGGCGTTACGGGTGTGGCGGGCGGTCAGGTCCATCAAAATGGCGGTTACATCCTCGTCACCCACCGGCGGCAAGCCGCCCGCCGCGTCCGCAAGGTTTTCCTGCGCCGCAAGTGCCTTGGCAAAATCGTCGGAAGCGTTCTTGGAAAGCGTATAGGCCGAAAGGCCGCGCGCGGAAGCGTTGGGCGCGCTATCGGCGTGGATCGAAACCAGAAAATCGGCCCGCGCCGAGCGCGCGGCGGCCACGCGATCGGCCAGCGGCAAAAAGGTATCGGAATCGCGGGTCAGCTTGGCCACGATATGCCGTTGCGCGGCAAGCTGCTCCACCAGCCGCCGGCCGATATCGAGCGTGATGTCTTTTTCAAGCGTGCCGCTGCGGCCAATGGCGCCCGGGTCGCGGCCGCCATGCCCCGGATCAATCATCAGCAGGCGCGGCGCCACCGGCTTGTGCGGCGGAAGCGGCAGGACTTGCGTGCTGGCAACGATGCGCGTGGCCGCCAGAAGTTCACGCGGCAGCGCGAGCGTTATGCTGAGTCCCGCAAGGCCAAGCGCGGCGCGCAGAAACAGTCTTCGAGTCTTTCTTTCGGGTGGCAAACTGGTCATGGCCTGCAATATGGTTAGCGGCACGCATGCGAATCGGCCCTGATTTTAAAGGCAAACTTTGTCTTTCGCCAAGTCCGCGTTAACCACAACACCACTAACATACGGGAAAGTATGTCAAAAACGGGGTTTATTAATATATTTGTTCTAGCCTTTGTGCGTATAAAGGGTGTGTCTCTTTTATATTTTATTTATTGAACGAATAAGCCCATGAATCGCACGTTTGTCCTTCTGGCCTTATCGGCCGCGTTGCTTACGCCTGCCGCATCGGTTCCCGTTGCGGTGGCCGACGACGGCATTGGCGATATCAACCCCAAAAGCCGATGTCTTCGCTACCGCGAACCTGTCGTCAAGATTGTCCCTATCCATTCGTCGGTTAGGATCGATGACCGCACACGGCTGGCTGAACTCGGCAGTCTCGCGAGCAACGGCAGCAGCAAGGCGATAAGATTTACCGATCATGACCCGAACGACCAGGTCGGCCAGGGTCGCGGGCATATCCCCGTCGGGCTTGCGACGTCCGAGCTGATCACCGACATACGCTACGATATATCGGTGGTCGATAACATGCGCGGCTACGCTTGCGGACAGATAACCTCGCTCAGGCTCGATGTAGGTTTTCGCGATAACACCATCTATGTCGCGCGCGAAATTCCGCGCCGGTCCTGTTCCTATAAGGAAGTCCTGGAACACGAACACAAACACGTCACCACCGACGAACGCTTCCTGAGCGAAGCCATGCCGCGGATCAAGAAGTACATGAAGGCCGCGTTGGCCGAGATCGGCCATGTGCAAGCCGCTTCCCGCGCCGACATGGAAGAGATGTTCAACCAGAAAATGAACCTGTATATGAAAGAACTTATCAATAATATGAGCCGGGAGCGCCAAATTCTGCAGGGCAACGTCGATACGCCCGAAGAATACCGCCGCATAACCTATAGCTGCGACGGGCAGCTGATCGAAATTCTGCGCATGCGCTACGGCGCGAACTGGCTTGAAGAAATCAATAAGAAGAAATAACCTCCTGCCTGCGTGAAGAAAATCCTGCACATTACCGAGTCACTCGGGGGCGGCACCGCGACCGCGTTATTTGCCTATGTGCGCAATGCGCCGCAGGCGGAACACCATTTGCTTGCGGCCGTGCGCGCGGGCGACGATAACGGCCTTGCCTGGAAAAACACCGTCGCCGGGCTACATACCCTGCCGCGCGGGCTGTTCGCGCCTGTGCGGGAAATCCGCCGCGTTTACCGCCAGCTGCAACCCGATTGGATCCATCTGCATTCCTCCTTCGCGGGCGCCTGGGGGCGCATGAGCGGCCTGCCGCGCGCCAAAATTATCTACACGCCGCATTGCTATGCCTTCGAACGGCGCGATATAACCGCGCCGTTACGCGCCGCCTACTTCATGATCGAACAGGGGCTTGCCTTCATGGGCGGCACGCTTGCGGCTGTCGGGCCGCATGAAGCGGCGCTGGGAAGGCGCATGCTGGCGCGGCAGCGCATCGTGCCGCTGCCTAACGCGGTGGCCGTGCCGCCGCATCTTGTCCAGCTCCGCAAAACGCGGCAGGCAAAGCAGGTGCCGCCGCTGCGCGTCGCTATGGTCGGCCGCGCAGCGCCGCAAAAAGACCCCGGTTTCTTCGCCGCCACCGCAGCGCTGGCGCGGCATAACAATGTACGTGCGTCCTTCGTCTGGCTCGGAGGCGGCGATACGGCAGCCGAGGCCGTGCTGCGCGACGCGGGAGTCGAGGTCAGCGGCTGGCTGAGCCACGCCGATATCCTGACCCGCCTCGCGGATTGCGATCTTTATTACCACACCGCCGCATGGGAAGCCTGCCCCATGTCGGTGCTTGAAGCGGCGCAGCTCGATCTGCCCATCCTTGCGCGCGGCATACCGGCGCTTGCCGCCCTGCCGGTCAATGAAACGGTAAATACGCCCGCGGCGGCAACGGAGGTCATCGCCATGCTGGCGGGCGGGCAAGGATGGGAAGCATTCCGGCAAAACGCGCTTGTGCTGCGCGCCAATTATAACGAAGAGGCCCAGCGGCAAGCGCTGGCCGGGCTTTACGGGCTGGAACAAACCTAGGCCGGCGGACCGAGATCCCCCGGAATCGCGCCGCTGGCATGCTGTGTACGCGTCGCGCGCAAATACCACGCCTGCATAACGACAAGATAGATTGCCGTGATTGTTTGCGCCGCCACAGCGCCCCATATGCCCAGCAGCGCGACCAGCGCGATATTGGCCAGCCCCGAAAGCACGAGGCCGGAAACATTGGCGATCACCAGTTCGCGGTCGCGATGGCGCGCATAAAGCGCGTAGTAAAGCGCGTCGGCTACGAATTTAATCAGAAAGGCCACGAGCATGAACCAGAAAACACCCACATAATCCCGCGCCAGCGGACGATCGACAATCTCAAGCACCGGTAAAATCGCCGCAGCAGCGATGACACAGAAAAACGCGCCTGCGGCGGTGATCTTCGTGACCAGATCGCGCACCTGCGCCCAGAAAGCCGGCTCGTCGTTCGATTTATAGTGCTGGATCATCTTCGGATACGCGGTCTGCAGCACGCCCGCCTGTATCAAAACCTGCACAGCATTGCCAAACGACCAGAACATCACCAGCACGCCTGCAATCTCGACCCCTTCGAACCATGTCACGACATAGCGATCGACATACATCGCGCCCTGCTGCCCGAGCAGCGCGAGATAAAGCGGAAAGCTGCGCCTGATGGATTGCCCGATCCACGGCCAATCGGGCCGCACGCGCAGTGCCTGCGCGAACGGCAGCGGCGAAAGGATCACAAGCGCGACAACGCCGGCAAGCGCGGTGCCGATGATCCAGATATCCAGCACAACTTCCAGCGTGCGGAACGAAGGCCACAGGATCCCCACGGCGATCACCGCGAAGCCCCAGGCGCTGTTGAGAAACATGACAAAGTTCGCCGCCAATTGCCGGTGCAGCGCGATGATGGCCTGAAACAGTTCGACCACCTGATGGTTGATGATCAGCAGCACGATAAAATACACCAGATAGTGCCTGTGTTCCGGCGCAAGCAGCGGCCAGCCGCACATAAGCAGCGCGGCGGTGGCGGCATAGGTGAGAAAATAAACGATTTGCTGATCACGCAGAATTGCCGCCTGCCGCAGCGGCGCGCTGCCGACCATGTCGCGATTGGCAACGAAATAGAGCCCGAGACTCATGACCTTGCCGCCCACCACCGTCGCGGCCATAATCAGGCCGTAAACGCCGAGCTCCGCAAGACCGATATAGCGCGAGATATAGATAAGCAGCCCGAACTTGGCCAGCAGCGCAACGCCGCGCAGCCCAAGGCTAAGAAAAACCCCGGCGCTTTCCCGAATACGCGATTTACCCGGCATGGCCGTAACGGCGTTCGAGCCGCCGTTGCTCATAGATCGCGAGCGCGGGCAGAAGATAGATAAACGTGCTCGATGTGTGGCGCATATAGCTGCCGAAATCCGGCTCGAACAAAATCGACACCATCAGATGCCCGATGAACAGGAAAATCAAATAACGCTTCGGCCCATCGACATACCGCAGCCCCGTAACGCAAAGGCTGAACCACAGCACGACGTTCGCGAACAAAATAAATTCCTTATAGGTCATGAAGCGCACGAACGGAAAATTCAGCACCACAAACGCATAGACATAATTGCATATGAAATGCCAGAAACTGTCGGGCGGATAAAGGTTGAAGAAAACGGTGCGAACCTCGAACATGCTCCCGGTGGTCAGGAAGTGCGCAACCGTATCGCGGCTGCCTTGCAACTGCATATAAACCTGGTCGGGCAAAAGCATCGCCACCGCAATACAGGCGAATACATACAGCACGCGCAGCATCGGCGTCGTACGTTCGATGATGATGAAGGATAACAGCAGCGCGAGCGTAATGGCGTAATAGATGCGGATGAAGCAATAGGCCGCATAGAGCGCGACGATAATCCACAGAACCTGCGATGCGGCCCGCCTGGAATAGGCCGTCATCGCGACAAACAGTGTGAGCAGAATGACAATGGTTTCCTTGGTCGGCGCCAGCATCGAGCTGAGCATCAAGGGCACCAGCAGCACGGGAATAATAGCCATGCCCCACAGCGTGCGGATTGGCGAAAGCAGCGCGACGATGGAGACAATGCCGATAACGTTCACGACTATGTCCTGCAACGGCAACGGGATCAGGGAAAGGATTTGCGCCGTGTACATGAAGGAAGCGGAAGCTTCCCACCCGCCGCCGACAACCAGATCGGCGATTTTATCGGCGTCGCGCAAGAACGCGTCCGGAACGGCATCGCGGAACACGTGATAGACCATCAGGTAAATCACGCACCATAAAAGGGTATAAACGCGCCGCAGGTCGTTCGACACCCGCATCGGCGGCTTCTGATCGGGAACGGACGAGATGATGGGCGGCTGTTGCACGGTATGGCCTGATGGAAATGGCGGCTGCTTCTAGATACCCCGGCGGCACGGGTTGATGCAAGCTCAGCGCCCGCCGGGCGCGCCTTCTATGCCGGCCCCGAAACGGAGAATATCCTTGTCCGCCACGCCATGCACCGCATTGTCGGCAATTGTCACCCTGTCGCTGTAAACCGCCCTGATCCCGTGCCGGGTAGCCTTCGTGGCGGTGATTGTGTTGCCGGTAATGGTCACGTCGCTGTTTCTGTCATCGCGGCCGCTATGCAGCGGCAACCCTTGCAAATTGATACCGGCCAGCGCCGCGCCCGTCATTTTTATGGCGTTGCCCGCGACGGTCACGCCCCGGTTGCGGCCATACAGCATGATCCCGGCATATTCCGGGTTATAACCCCAACCGGCTTTGTTATCCGGGTCGCGGTCAAACAAAACGCTGTTGCCCGTGATGGCGATGTTGCTGCTGCGGATCGAAGCGATACCCCACCAGTTACCGCCCGCCGTGCTGTTGCCGTTGATCGCGCCGTGTGTCACGTCTTCGAACACGATCATGCGGCGGAACGGGCCGGTCACGATATTGCCTGTTGCCGTAAACATCTCGTTGCTGCGCGGCGGCGATGCGCGCTGCTGATCGCCAAGCCCTTCGGCATGGATGCCGATGCGGCAATCATGACCCGCCTTGCAGTTGATAACATTGCCGGTGATGGTTGCCTGCGCACCCCATACCGTGATGCCGTCGCCGCGATCCTCGCCGATATCGCCATCCGGGCCGCCGGTGCCCGCGCCCGTTACATCGCGAATGAAGTTGCCGCTGATGATGTGGTTCTGGTATTCGCCGCGCGAGGAAACCTGTATGCCGTTCTGGAACCGATCGATTGTGTTGTTGGTCACGCGGCTGTAATGCGCGGCGACAAGAATGCCGACATTACGGCCGCCCGCGCCGGTACCAAGCTCGTTCGGGTTCGATAGCCGCGCGCCGTCAACCCACACACCGTCCGCTTTCACATGGATGCCGTAACCGTGTCTGATCCCGGCAACAAAGCGCAACTCGCCGCCCATGCCGGCAAGGCGCTGGTTTGGGGTATTCATTTCAAGCGTATCGGAAACGATGCACACGCCCGGCATCAGAAACAATGTGCCGCCGCTTGCCATCCATTTCTTCAGCGTGCCGGTATCGTCGGTCTTGCCGTCGCAAACCGCGCCATAATCATATTGCGTTGCGCCCACGATCCTGTCTGCCGCATGGGCGGCAGAAACGGCAGGCAGCAGCACTGCCAACAAGATGATGGATCGCACTATCATAGCCACGGTTATTAAGCTGTCCGGCATGATGGTGCAATCGAATGCGCCCGGCTTTTGCAAACCACTCTTATTTCGTCTAAAAACATAATAATATCATATACATATATGGTAAATTTTTGGGTGACTCTGTGCCGCCTGCGCCGGTATGATGCCGGCGCATGATCCTGCTAGCCCACGCCTATAGCCGCGCAAACCAGGGCGATAGCCTTATGGTAGATCTTGCCATGGCGCTTATAAAGCGGGCCTTGCCCGATGCCGGCGTGATCACCGTGGGCGCCTCCGATGCCGCCTCGTTCAGCGACCTCCCCCATATTCTGCAAATCCCCGGTGTGACCGGCGCGCGCCGCGCGCGCGAAGCCGCCATCATTGCGCGCGATATCGCGTTCGCGCATGTACGGCGGCAAAAAATCCGCTACCCGCTCTATGACCGCTTGCGCAGCCAGGTACGCATGGTCGTCGGTGTCGGCGGCGGGTATCTGCGAAGCGGACGGGCAACCGAAAGCGGCAAGACGGCCATCGCTCATCTGCCGCAACTGATGTGGACAGTGGGCAGCGGTCTGCCGAGCCTCTATTTGCCGCTCAGCATCGGCCCGCTTGATGGCCCCGTCGGCAGCATGATCCGCACCGTGTTGCGCGGGATCGATTGCGTATGCCTGCGCGACGACCGTTCCGTCGCGGCCCTTGGCCCGCACAAAAACATGCTGCGTGCGCCCGATCTCACCATCAACGAACTTTTCCGCACGCAGGATTTGTATAACATGCCGCGCGCGGCCAAGACCTATTTGATTGCCCGCGACCTGCCGCGCACACGCTTCGTGCGCGCGCAATACATTGCACGGTTGAAACAGTTGCGTGCGCTTTTACCGGAAATCGAAGTGATCACGCAAAGCGCGGTGCGCAGCAATAATGACGAAAAATTCTACCGCGAACTTGGCTGGGGCGAAACTTTTCGCACCACGCAGCAGGTGATCGCCGCGCGCGATACCGGCGTTATGGTTTCCGTGCGGTTGCACGGAACGCTCATGGGGCTGCTCGGTGGCATGCCCGCCGTGCATCTTGTGTACGAACGCAAAGGTGTCGGCGCCTGCAACGATCTCGGTATCCCCGATTATGCGCACAGCGCAACGCATTTCGATCCGCGGCTTGTGGCGCGGCAGGTGCGCGCGCTGCAAAACGACGCCGGATCCTATTGGCTTGCTATTGCCGCGCGCCGCGGCTGGGTTGAGGAACAGGAAGACCAGATTATCGCAGCCATGCGCGGACTTTACGGAGTCGAGGAGCGCAGCAGCCAAACAGCCCAGCCCGCCAGCGCCTGATTAACCATAATTGGTAATATTTCGGCTATGCTGCAAGTGCTAAAGAATCCAAGAGGTTACGTCCAACTATCTGGATTTAAAGAAGAAAAATAGATTGAAAGTATTTTTTAACTGGTTTTTTTTAGGCCACAAAACTACAGTCAGAAATTGGTTTGAAGGACGATTTATTAACCTTTGTATTTATTGCCGGTTTGACCCAAGTTTGCTGTTAAAGACAGAATAAAGCGGAACCGAAAAACAACGATGAACCAGCTTGCACGCAAAATCGACCTTGAGGCGGAAGCACACGCTATTGAGGCGCTCGCACAGCAACCCGAACTGCGGCTCGCGCCGCCGGCCGAGCCGTTGCCGCTGCGCGATATCCGCAAGCCGCTGCGCATGTTCATGGTGTCGGACGCGGTTGCGCTGACCGCTGGCTTTATCATTTCGTGGCTGGTCGCCGCCATCGTCAATCACATGTTTTTTGATCGCATGCTCGGCGATATGCTGTCGGCCGACGCGCTGCCGCGCTTGCTCAACTTCGCCGTCATTTCCTGTGGCACGATGCTATGGCTTGGCCACAAGGGCCATTACCGCAGCCGCCTGCCCTTCTGGAGCGAAGTGCAGCAAATTGCCGGCGCCGTATTCTTCTGCATCCTGATCGACGGCTTTATGCAGTTCGCCGCAAAGCAGGACCTTTCGCGCCTCTGGCTCATGAGCAACTGGCTGATGAGCGGCGTGCTTATGGTTGTGCTGCGTTCGCTGCTGCGCAGCGCGCTGAAGAAGAACGGCCGCTGGGAAGTGCGCACGCTGCTGGTCGGCATGGGCCCGACCGCAATCGACGCGCGCGCCGCGATCATGTCGGAACAGCATCTCGGCTACAACGTGGTCGCGCAAATCGGCGATCTTGAAGGCCACCTCGATGATGCCGATGGTTCCTGGACGCGTCTTTGCAACTGGTACAAGGTCGATTACGTGCTGGTCGCGCTCGATGGGCCGGAACTGCAGAAAGCCGAAAGCGCGATTGCGGAGCTGACGCGCGAAGATATCCCGTTCGCGGTAAGCCCGCCGCTGCACGGCATTCCGGTGCTGGGCATGGAAGCGCAATATTTCTTCAATCACGATGTGATGCTGCTGACCCGCTGCAACCGGCTGGAAGAGCCGTTGCCGCGCTTCATCAAGCGCACGTTCGACATTGCGCTCGCGCTCGGCGGCCTGATCGCGCTGTCACCATTGTTCGCTTTCGTTTCCGCCTGCATCAAGCGCGATGGCGGCCCGGCTTTCTATTTTGACAAGCGTATCGGCGAAAACGGCAAGATGTTCAGCTGCATCAAGTTTCGCTCCATGGTGCTGAACGGCAAGGATGTGCTGGAAGCGCACCTGAAGGCCGATCCCGCCGCAGCGGCCGAATGGGCGCGCGACCAGAAGCTGAAGCATGATCCACGCATCACCAGGATCGGCGCCTTCATCCGCAAGACCAGCATCGACGAATTGCCGCAGCTGATTAACGTAATCAAGGGCGATATGAGCCTCGTTGGCCCGCGCCCGATCAACACCGGCGAAGTGGCGCGCTATGGCCGCGACGCCACCTTCTATCATTCGGTGCGTCCGGGCCTTACGGGTCTGTGGCAGGTCAGCGGCCGCAACGATGTTTCCTATGAACGCCGCGTGCAGCTCGATCGCTGGTATGTGCGCAACTGGTCGCTTTGGCACGATATCGCCATTCTCTGCAAAACCTTCCCGGTTCTGCTGTGCCGCAAGGGCGCGTACTGAAGCTTCGCCCGGCACTTACCTACCGCCGCATATGCTCCAATATCGTCGCGCCAGCCGTGGCGATGTAGCCGGTTGTCGCGAAGCGGGTTAGCATAAGGGTTTGCGGTGAAATCAGCGGCCCGCCAACTGCGCATGCAATGGCGGCGGCGAATGCAAGCGTCACCATTGTGGCCGTCGCCGGTCGATCGCCGCCATTTACGACCCAGGAAATCATGGCCGTTGCAAGCGCGCCGCCGGCAACAATCGCAGCCACGCCACCCCATCCGGGAAAGCTTGTTACAAGCGTACATGCTGTTGCCGCGGCGCCAAAAACAGCCGTCCATTTGGCGGCGTTAAAAGTGGCCCTTTTGATATATACGGGCATAAAAAACACCTTAAAAATAGCAGCGTCAAAATCGCAATAAATTCAATACAGGCTTTCTAGTACACCCTCTAAAGCCCAATCAAGCACAGTTTACCTTCGATAAGGCTTTATTACCTAAAACTTTACGCAAATCCCGAAAACTCAAATTGCGAACATGATTAAGGCCACTTTAAGCCGTTAACCCTATCCTGAACTGGTGATTGATTTATCCGAATCATTTTGACCGGTGCAGATATGAAATTTTCGAAGGGTTTTTGTTTGATAGCGATGGCCACGCTGCTTATGGCCGCCCCCGCCAGGGCCGATGTTGATGATGGCACGAAAATTCAAGGCCCGCTGGCAAGCCAGCTTATGTCGTGGGTCGAGCGGGAAATGGGTGTGCGCGTCCCTTCCATGCCGAACATCGTCGCGAGCCGCAAAAAATTCAACATGGTCATGAACATGGCCGGTGTGCATTTTGCCGATGCGCGGTCGCTGTACATCCCGGGCACCGTGATCATGGATAATTACAGTTGGGACCCGGAAGACCCGGTTCAGCTCGGCCTTCTGGTGCACGAACTGGCGCACCATGCCCAGCTGTTTTCGAAGCGCAAATATCCCTGCCCCGATGCGCGCGAATATGAAGCCTACACGATCCAGAACAAATGGCTGACCAGCCAGGGCTATGCGCCCTTCGCCAGCCAGTACTGGATCAACGAAATGTCGCGTTGCCCCGCCGGCAGTGCGGGTGTGAGCTGATCGCCAGCTATTAACCAGGTAATTTAACCGTAATTCACGGGCGGGGTATGTTCCCGCCCGTTAACTTTTGTTGCGCAGCCCGCCCCGGCGCGGCCTTCCCGCATGCCCCGCCAAACGGCATTTATGGTTAAGGCAAAAACCCCTCTAAAAAACAACTTTATGCCGATTTTTTGTGCATTTTTTCTTTGTGAATCGGCAGTGATTGTTCTATACCACGGCAGGGTGCGATGTATAGATATCGGGCCTTCCGGACTATACAGGAAACGTCTTGCCGCGCAGCGGCAGGCAACACATGAAGGGGTTTAAGGCCATGAAGATTACAAAATTTTTGAGTGCAGCAATTATCGCTATTGGTTTGGCTGCGTCGCCGGCTTCAGCCGCCACGATTGCAGAACAGGTCGCCGGCGCGTTTTCAGGCAACAACGCTGATGCCTTTCAACAGCTGATCGCCAGCAACCCGGGCCAGGAAGGCGCGCTTGCCGTTGCCATTCTGGGCGGGGTCAAGGACAACCTTGAAAGCAACTCAAGCCTCGCCGCCGCCGCGATGGGCCAGCTCGGTTCGCTGTTCAGCGCCGATCTGCCGCTCGAAACGGCCCAGCAGATGGCCGCAGCTTTGCGCGAAGTTGTTAACGCGGTGAAGTCCGCCAACGCCCAGGGCACCGGCAGCCAGTCGGACAACGGCTCGATCATCGCTGCCGCGCTGACCTATGCCAGCCAGCCCTCGATCGTTGCCGCTGATGCCGGCCTGTACGCCGACGTCCTTGCCGACGCTTCGGAATTCACGGGCGATGACGAAGTCCAGAAGCAGCTGAACTTCGCCCGTCAGATGGGCCTTCGCCCTAACAACAACCAGCAGCCCACGGTCATTCAGACTCCGGATTAATCTCCGAGTTTGTTCCGGAAACGGTCCGATAAACCGAAAACCCGGACCCTGCATGGCTAAGTTGTTGTTCTTACATAGTTACAAGTGTGCAACAGGTGTGTTAAAAACCAGAGATTGCGTCATAAACCCTCTTAGGGATTGACGCGGTCTCTGGTAAATATTTAGCGGTCGATTTTCGGGCCCAAGCGTCTGATTCTGTTTGGGCCTACTTGTCGATAGAAACAAATTCAAACCTCCGGGCTTTATCATCCGAAGCCCGGTCAAATTCCCGCAAGGGGTCCAACGAGGGGAACCGTAAAATGAACAAGATTTCCATGCGCCTTAGCCTTGCCGTTGCCGTTTCGGTAATCGCGCTTGCAGGTACGGCGGTTCCCGCCCACGCTAACTACAACCAGCAGGGCATGTTCGGCGGCCGGCAAGATCCGGACGGCGCCATCGTCGTCCGCGACCCGGTCGAGCCCTCGCGCGGTGCGGAGGCCGGCGTTTCGGTCGCAGGTCGTCCCCGCCCCGAATTTGATCCTATCCCGATCAACATCGGTTCTTTCCAGATGTTCCCGTCGCTCGAACTCGGTGCGGTCTATGACAGCAACGTGTTTGCCGAAAACCTCGGCCAGAACGAAGGCGCCCACGATGTGATCTGGACTGTGCGTCCGGCCGTTTCCTTCTTCTCCAACTGGAACCGCCACGCACTTTCCTTCGCCGGCCAGGGCGATATCGCCTTCTACACCGACCGCGACAAGGAACAATATTCGGACGGCATCCTGACCACGCGCGGCCGCTTCGATATCCGCCGCGGCAGCTTCATCACCTATGGCGCGGACTACCAGCGCCTGACCGAACAGCGTTCGTCGCCCGACAACACCATCACCAACGAACCGAGCACTTTCAACTACTACCAGTTCCTGCTCGGTAACACGCACCAGCAGGGCCGTTTCGGCTTCAAGACCCACGTGCACGCCGAACGCTTCGATTTCGACCCCACTTCCTCCGCCACCGTTCCGGTCATCAGCCTCGATGCCCGCGACCGCGCGCAGTATGTGACGGAAGGCGAAGTAAACTATCAGGTGATGGGCTTCTGGAAACCGTTCATCCGCGGTTCCTATAACTGGCGCGATTACGACAACAACGCCACCCGCAACTCGCAGGGCTACAGCATCGTCGGCGGTACCGGCTTTGAACTTTCCAGCGGCATCTTCACCGGCGAAGTATTCGTCGGCCACATGGCGCAGGATTTCCGCAACATCACTCCGGGCGGCGATACTTCTGCCGGCTTGCGTTTTGGCGGCAACGTGCTGTGGAACGTCACCAACCTGACCTCGATCGAAGGCAACATCAACCGCACGATCGAAGAAACCACGCTGACCGGCTTCCGCAGCTACACCGCGACCGGCGGCTCAATCACGGTTACGCATGAACTGATGCGCAACCTGCTGCTCGAAGGCAACTTCGATATCGCCAACCACGATTTCCAGGGCGGCGTGACCCGTGTTGACGACAACTACCGCGCAGGCTTCGGCGGTCGTTACTTCTTCACCCGCAACTTCTACGGCGATCTGGAATACAACTACAGCGCGCGTACGTCGGATGTTTCGGGCGCCGAATATGATCGCCACACGGTTGCTCTGCGCGTTGGCGCGCAAATGTAATCATGCTTGTACGTCGCAAGGCAGCAGCTTCCTCTTCCTTTCTACGGCGCGCCGGCGTTTTTGCCGGCCTTGCCTTGGTTGCGCTGTCTTTGACGGTCACGCCTGCTTGCGCAGGCAAGCTATTCGGCGTTAACGCGCCGCATAACGCAAACCGCTATCAGGAAGACCCGCAGCCCGCAACCCAGGCCACAGCCGCCATCCCGGCCGAGGCGCCCGTGCAAAAAGCAGCGCCCACGCCGCAAGAACCGGTCGCGCAGGTGCAGGCAGCCCAACAGCCCATGCAGCAGGCTTCCGGCGGCAGCGGACTTGATTACAGGCTCGGCGCCGGCGACCGTCTGCGCGTTACCGTGTTTGGCGAACCCGACCTTTCCGGCGATTTCGAGGTTGATAGCACCGGCCGTCTTTCCATGCCGCTGATCGGGCAGGTACAAGCGACGAACACAACCATTTCGCAAGTCAGCAAGGCAATCGAAAGCCTGCTCTCACAAGGTTATCTGCGCGATCCCAAAGTCAGCATCGATGTTTTGAACTACCGGCCCTTCTTTATTCTCGGCGAAGTCATGAAACCCGGCAGCTATCCTTATGTGAACGGCCTCACTGTTGTAAACGCCGTGGCGCTCGCCGGCGGCTACACCTACCGCGCCGATAAAGGCGATATCACCATCGTGCGCGCAGGCGACACTTCAAAGACCGAATACAAGATCGATGAAGTCGGCGAAGTCATGCCGGGCGATGTGGTGCGGGTGCCCGAGCGATTCTTCTAAGCGCCCCGGCAAAGAACGCCCCAGCCCGCTTGGCGGGTGAAACAGGCAAAATAAAGTAATAATCGGATATTTATGGGCCATACGGCAGCTTCCGCGCCATGCTAATAATGTGTTAAAGATTAATGGCATACAAAGTATGTAAGGCCCCGACCCGCCCCCAGCCAACCGCCCCAGCCTTCAGGTGCTCCGTATGACCGTCACCACGCCGCCCGCCACCGCAGCAAACGCGCCCGCAAAGGCCAGCGCCTCCATGGGCTTGCCCGGCTTCGGCGAAGAGCTTGATTTCCGCGCTATCACCCGGCTTATTAACCGTCGCAAGGCCGCCATTTTGCAAACCACGCTGGCGGTGATCGTATTCGCCATGCTGATGGCCTTTATTCTGCCGCCACGCTTTGAAGCGGAAGCGATCGTGATGCTCGATATCCGCCATACGCAAGTGGTGGATATGCAGCAGGTTATGTCCGGGCTCGCCCCCGATGCCGCCGTGGTGCGCAGCGAAATGGATATTCTGCAATCGCGCGCCATGATCGGCCGCGTGGTGGACAAACTCAGCCTCACCAGCGACCCGGATTATAACAAAAGCCTTGGCACCGGGCTGCTTAGCTGGCTCGATTTCTCTTCCACCAACCTTTCCGATGAAGAGCGCACGATTCGCGAACGCACCGGCGTGATCGACAAGGTCAGCGAACATCTTGAGCTTGAAAATGACGGGCGTTCCTATGGCATCCATATCCGTTTCACCGCCGACGACCCGGCCAAGGCGGCCCGTATCGCCAACGCTTTCGCCGACGCCTATCTCGTTGATCAGCTTGAAGCCAAGTACGAAGCGACCGAGCGCGCCAACAGCTGGCTGAGCGAACGGCTCGACAAGTTGAAAAGACAGGTCGAAATCGATGAGCGGGCGGTGGCCGAATTCCGCAGAGCCCACAACCTCACAGACGTAAGCGGCAGCACGCTGACGACCCAGCAATTGGGCCAGATCAACAGCCAGTTGATCGCGGCGCGGGCCGAACGGTCGCAGGCCGAGGCACGGCTGCGTGCGGCGCAATCCATGGTGCAAAGCACCGGCCGGGTCGATTCGTCGGCTGCCGTGCTGTCATCCGAACTTATCTCCAAGCTGCGCGAACAGGAATCGCAGGTCGAGCGTGAAATGGCCGATCTGGGCCAGCGCTATGGCGGCCGCCACCCCAAGATCATCAGCAAGACCATCGAATTGCGCGACCTGCGCGCCAAGATCAACCAGGAAGTACAGAAGGTCGTCCAAAGCCTCGCCAACGAAGTGGAAGTGGCCCGCGCCAAGGAAGGCAGCCTGAAGGCCGAGGTGGACAGGCTAGAAGGGCGCGCCGAAGGCGACAGCCAAACCAGCGTGACGTTGCACCAGCTGGAACGCGAAGCCGACGCCAGCAAGAGCCTGTATGAAAGCTTCCTCAACCGCTTCAAACAGACATCGGAACAAGCGAACCTGCAGCAGGCCGACGCACGCATCATCGCCCGCGGCGAACCCCCGCTCGATCCGTTCTTCCCCGATCCGTTTGTCTTCCTGATCATCAGCATCTTCGGCGGCCTCGGCCTCGGCCTCGTGCTCGCCTACCTGATCGAATATTTCGACCGCGGCTTCCGCGGCGCCAGCCAGATCGAGCAGATGACCGGCCACGCCACCATCGGCATCATCCCCAGCCTGCGCGGCACAACGGACAAGGCGCCGGAAGACTACATCATTGAAAAGCCGCTCTCATCCTACAGCGAAGCACTGCGTTCGGTCCGTACCGCGATCCACTTCTCGAATGTCGATCAGCCGCCCAAGATCGTCATGGTCACCAGCGCGCTGCCGAACGAAGGCAAGACCACCGTCAGCATGTCGATGTGCCGTTCGCTGGCGCTTGCCGGCAACAAGGTTTTGCTGATCGAAGGCGATTTGCGCCGCCCGCGCCTGCGCAAGGCGATGGGCGCCCCGACCACGATCGGCGATATCGCCCAGCTGGTGGCGGGCGACAAAAAGCTCGATCAGGTCGTACAGGTGGATAAGCCCACGGGCCTGCATTACATCGTTTCCCACGGCGGCACGCCAAGCCCGCAAGATTTGCTGGGTTCGCAGCATATGGCCAAGCTTCTGAAAAGTTTCGCTGAAACCTATGATCTCGTGGTCGTCGATATGCCGCCGATTCTTGCGGTGTCCGATGCCGCGCTGGTCGGCCGTATCACCGATACCTGCGTCTTCGTCGTGCGTTGGGCCGAAACCCCGCGCGACGTCGTGTGCCACGCCATCAAGCAACTTACCTCGTTCAACGTACGGCTTGCGGGCGTTGTGCTCAGCCAGGTGGACCTTGAAGAGCATGCCAAGTACGGCTATGGCGATCAGGGCTACTATTACGGTCGCTACCGCGAATATTACAGCAACTAAAGCGCTTCGAGCTGGCGCAGCAAACCCGGGGTTCCCGCATGCAGGCCATTGCCTCGTTCCTTCCCGCTCCCGCCAACGCCGCTGCCGCCACGCGGCAACGCTGGGCACTTGGTTTCGTTGCGCTCGGGCTCCTGCTTTCGCTGCTCTCCGCCCCGGCCATGGTGGCGGGCCTGATGCTGCTGGATGGCGACGTGCTGCGCGATAAAATGCTGGCGCGCGCCAACAGCAAGCTTTCCGCCGCCGATATCGAACAATTGATCAACAACCGCCTTGCCGTCCTCACTTTCTGGAAAAACGCCG
Organism: Alphaproteobacteria bacterium; assembly: GCA_016124955.1. Lineage (NCBI taxonomy): Bacteria > Pseudomonadati > Pseudomonadota > Alphaproteobacteria > Alphaproteobacteria bacterium. The sequence goes on from WGMR01000006.1 coordinate 231,385, forward strand.
ATCTCTACGATGATCTGGCGCAGGCCTATATGCAAAAAGCCGAATTGGCGGGCGTAATGAAACCCGAAGGCCGCAAACAGATGGCGGACGTGATCCGGGTGGAAGAACAGGCATTGCGCCGTCACCCGGCCGATACTTTCGGTTGGGCGCGGCTGGCCTATGCGAGGCTGATCTATAACGGCCCTTCGGCGCTGGTGGCCGAGGCGCTGCAAAAATCGATCGAAACCGCGCCGCATGAACCGGAACTGATGCCGTCGCGCATCGCGCTTATGGTCGCGCTCAAGCGTTACTGGACGCCGGAACTTAAAAACCGCTTCCACGAACAGATCAAGGGCGCATGGGAAGCCCAGCGCTGGGATCTGATGGAAGCCGCGCTGTATGGCGGTTTTGTTGACGACATTTACGCCGCTTTCGCGGACGACCCGGTCATGACCATCAAGGTTCATGTGCTTGAGCGCGAATGGAGCGCCAAGCTCGGTTTCCCGCAGCCGAAGAAATAAATCAGAAAAAACTTACAAGCGCGAAGAATAGCTCTGCGCCACGCCCATGCCCAGCAACACGGCATAGGTGGCGGCGATGGCCGGTATCTGCAGCGGGAAATCCACCACCGAATGCACACACAGCATCGCCGAGCTGGCAAGGCCTATGGCCGGAAATATGCCGTCGCGGCGGCGCTTGAACACGCCCACGGCGCAGCGCCACACAAGCAATCCGAAGGCCAGCATCAGCAACGCGGCCATGGGAATCCCAAGATCAAGCGGAGTTTCGAGCCAATCGCTGTGCGCCTTATGGAACCAGCCGTGCACCGCTTCATCCCGGAACATGCGGAAGGCACTATCGAAATTGCCCCAACCGAAACCGATAAGCGGGTTGCTTTCGATCGCGCCCGCCGTGCGGTCGTAAACAACGAGCCGGGCTTCGGTATCGTCCGCCACCTGCGTATTGTGCAACCGGGCGTTGAGGCCGCTGCCGCCGATGACGAACAGCCCGGCAAGGATGCCGATAATCGCCGCCAGCATGATCGCAAGCTTCCATGCCCGCATATGCTGGTTGATGGCGAAAGCGAAGCCGAAAACCATCAGCCCGATCATGGCCGAAGCGAAGCCGGCGCGCGATTCCGCCAGCAAAAGCGAAGCAAAAATCACCAGCGGCAGCGCGGCGAAAACCAGCTCGCGCACCACGAAAACCTGCAGGAAATCGCGCCACCATGCATGGCGGTCGAAGCGATCAAAGGCCATGCGCCAGCGCCGCGCCACATAGGCGGCCGCGCAAATCAGCCCCATTCCGGCATAGGAAGCGTAAGAATTGCGGTTGATGAAGGTGGACGTAAGGTTATCGACATAGCTGACCTTGGGGAACCACAGGATCTGCCGCAGCCCCAGTGCTTCCAGAACCAGCCCATAAACCGCATACAAAAGCGCGGCGATAATAACCACGCGCAAAATAAGCCGCGCGCCGTCGCCGGCGGATGACAGAAAATAAGCAAGCCAGAAACAAGCGACATAGCCCAGAAAACGCACGAGCGTTTTGTAACCGGCGGCGGGATCGACCGCGATGGCGCTATCGACGCTGCCTTCATAGCCGCCATGCGCGAGCACCGCTTGCGTTTCCGCCCAAAGCGGATGATGCATGCCGCCGGGCGTCAGGCCCGTGAATTGAAGCACGGCCCAAATAACGACGATACCGGCAAGAATGGCCGCCAGCTTCACCGGCGGCGTGATACGGGCGGTCGAAAGATCGGGCCGCAGCGCGAGGCATGCGCCATAGGCCGCGAGCATAAGGCCCGCAAGCAACGCGAACAGGTTCGCCGACCACATGCGGTTGGCGCCGAACGGCAGCGGCAACAGCACGAGCAGCAGGCAAAACGCGATCAGAACGCCTTGGGTGATGGTATGCGCCATACGGTCGGTCATTGGGGGCCTGCGAAATAACCTGAGGGGAAATCACGGGGAAAAACCAAGCAAGGCCATAAGGTTAGCATGCCGGGCGCGAGAAGCAAGCCGCGCGGGCGGGGCCGATCAGGTCGTAAGAAAGCGCCGCTCCGCGCCTTCAAGCACAAGGCAGGTGAGGCGCGAGGTTGCATAGGCCCCCGTATCAATCCCGATACGGTTTTCCTTTACCTCGGGTTCGGGCGAAATGGTATGGCCGTGCACGATAACGCCGCCGAATTCCGCCATCGAGAAAAGAAATTCGTTCCTGATCCACATCAGATCGTTGGCGCTCTGCTTTCCGAGCGGCACGCCGGGCCTTACCCCGGCATGCACGAAACAATAATCCCCCGCGCGGTGCATCAATTGCAGCTTCATGAAAAAATCCATATGCGCGGGCGGCAAAGTGGAAGAAAATTTCTTGCGCACGTCCTCGATCCCCTTCATGTCGCCGCCCGCGAAACCAACCTGTATGCCGTAGGAAAAAAGTGTTTCGCGCCCGCCAAAACCCAGCCAATCGAACCCGACCTCAAGATCGCCGCCAAGAAAACGCAGCATCGCATCTTCATGGTTGCCCTTCAGAAACACGCCCGTAAAACCGGCGGGCAGCCCGGTCAGAAGCCGGTCGATTACCGCGCGCGATTCCATGCCGCGATCGACATAATCGCCCACGAACACAATCTGCTTGGGCAATTGCGTGCCCGCGCCGTCCGCCTTGATCTCGATCAGTATCTGATCGAGCAGATCGACGCGGCCGTGGATATCCCCCACCGCGTAAACGCGGTTCTGGCCCACGCTGGACGGCTCCTTCGGCGCTGATTTGGACAAAAACTTGAACATGCAAGCAGCCTACAACAAAAAAGGTTAAGGTGTGAATGCTTGGCACATAAATGGCCTATTTCGCTGTTGATAGTTTAACGATTCTGCGATATGATCGACACATGCGCATTCTGAAAACTCTTGGCCTTTTCATGCTTTGCCTAAGCCTCATGGCCGGAACCACGGCAAATGCGGCCATGGCTTGCTGCTGGAATGGCAAAGCCCCCGAAGCGTCTGCAAAACAGAATGATGGTGCCGCCATGCCCTGCCACGATACGGGCGATGCAGCGTCGCAGAACAGCGCCAAAAATACCGCCAAGAACAGCAATTATAAGAGCTGCGATTGCAAATCTTGCATCAAAATGCCGGTGTTGTCGGCGCAACAGCCGACCGCCATAACAGAACCCTCGGCGCCCGTTATGTACACGCCGCCGCGCCTTGCCGCGCATCAGCCCGGCATCACATCACCGCCGCCCAAACGTATCTCCTGAACACATGTGCCCCGCAAGGGGGGTGAAGGCGCGCGCGCCGCGCCAGCCCCTATGCGTTCCATGACATGACAGGAGAAGTTTATGAGAAGGATTCAAAACCTGTGTTGCGCCGCGCTGCTCGCGGGCGCGGCATTGGCGATCGCAAGCCCGGCAGCGGCCCGCCCGGTATCCTACCCCGGCGGTTGGACCGTGATGCAGATGAACGATGCGGATACCAACAGCCTGCACATCCATTATTCCCCCACCGCACGTTATTCGGTCGGTTATAAGGGCGAATACTGGCGTGCCGAAGAATGGCAGTTTCACGGCGTACAGGTGAACATTCTGGGCAAACGCTGGAACATGCCGCAAAGTCAGGCCAACTTTTACATCAAATCGGCTCTGGGCGCTGCACACAGCAATTACGGCGCGTTCAGCGGGCAAACGGAAGCGGCAGGCTTCACCGGCATCGCGCTCGATTGGGAAAACCGGCGCTTTCTTACGTCCTACGAAAACCGCGCGATGTATGCAGGCAAGATCGACAAATTCTTCATGCAAAAGGCGCGCATCGGCATTGCCCCCTATATCGGCGATTACGGCGACCTGCATACGTGGCTCATGCTTCAAGTCGATTACAACCCGTGGCGGAAACATGAAGTAACGGTTACGCCGCTGGTGCGCCTGTTCAAGGGCAATTACCTCGCCGAAGCGGGCGCAGACAATAACGGCAATGTTCTGTTCAATCTGATCGCAAGGTTCTAACCATCAACCCAAGGAGAAAACCGATGAAAAACGCACTTACAATCCTCACTTTCGCTGCCGTGCTTATCGCAAGCCCCGCTTTCGCCAACCACCAGGGCCACGACCATGCCGGAACACCCGTTAACACGGCCGCGCTGCATGAAGGGGTGAAAGCCGCGCAGTGTGCGGATACCATTAACGTAAAAGTTAACGGCCTCGTGTGCGATTTCTGCGCCCGCGCGCTTGAAAAAGTTTTCGGGGCACGGAGCGAGGTTACCGGCATCAATGTCGATCTCGATAACGGCAAGGTCGTGATCGCCACCATGCCGGGGCAAACCATCGACGACGATACGGTGGCGCAGCTGATCACCGATTCCGGCTACAACGTCACCGCCATCGACAGGGGTTGCTGATATGAAGGAACCATTCAAGCAAACTTTTCTGCCGGCGCTCGGGCTGTTCACATCGGTCGGCACATTGCTGTGCTGCGCGTTGCCCGCCTTGCTGGTAACGCTTGGCGCAGGCGCGGCCCTGGCCGGTCTGGTCAGCGCCGCGCCGTGGCTGGTAACATTGTCGCAATACAAGGTATGGACGTTCTGTGTGGCAGGCGCGCTGCTGCTCGCAGCCGGCCTCATGCGCTGGCGGGCCCGAAACGCGCCATGCCCCGTTGATCCGGCACAGGCCCGCGCATGCACAAGGTTACGGCAAACAAGCGCGTGGATATACTGGTCGGCGGTTCTGGTTTATGCGGTCGGGTTCTTTTTTGCCTTTCTGGCAGTAAAAATATTCGCCTGAAGCCGCCACCCGGGTTGGCTGTACCGGCTTTTCTTGCTAGGGTCTTTGCATTGCAGGCTGCCCTGAAAGGACCCTCACATGGCCAAGAAAATCCTCCTCGCCCTCCTTGCCATCGTAGCCGTATTTCTTGTCGTTGTGTCCATGCAGCCGGATGACTTCAGCGTCACGCGCAGCGCGACCTTCGATGCGCCGTCACAAACCGTGTTCGCGCATGTGAATGACCTTGGAAAATGGGAAGCCTGGTCGCCATGGGCCAAGATGGACCCGGAAGCGGAAACAGAATTTGAAGGCCCGGAAGCCGGAACCGGCGCGATTATGCGTTGGAAGGGCGAAAAAACCGGGCAAGGCAGCATGACGATTGTGGAAAGCCGGCCGGGCGAGTTTGTCGGCTTCGACCTTGCCTTTATCAAGCCATTCGAATCCAGCAGCGCCGCCAGCTTTACTTTCGAGCCCGATGGCGGCCGGACCCGCGTAACATGGACCATGGAAGGCAAAAGCAACTTTATCGGCAAGGCGATGGGGCTTTTCATGAACTGCGACAAGATGGTCGGCGACCAGTTCGATGAAGGTCTGGCTTCGCTCAAGGAAATTGTCGAACAAGGCTAGCCGCAAGGCGCCTACAGCGTCGCATCGATACCGACCGACCTGATAAGCCCGTAATATCCGAAAAAGACCAGGATAAAGAACGCGGCCACGATCAGCCCATGCTTGAACTGATGGGAATGAAAGAAATCCCTGTCGCGATGATGGATAACATCCATCAACTCGTCACCGAACCGTATCGACAGAAAAGTTCCGAGACAGGAAAGCAAGATCACGGCCCAGTATGGATAAGGCGTTACAAGGATTTTGTGCAGCAGCCTCGTGAGCACCGTCGTGTCATAGTAACGGGAAAACCACAGCAAAGCCGCAGTATTGATAAGAACCGCGATAACCCAGACCGCGATTTCCGAAAACACCATGCGCACGCCAAAAAGAACGCGGATGGGAAAATCGAGCAAAAACCCCGCATCCGCGACCGGCGTACACAGAACAAAGAAGCTCCATGTCAGCAAGGCCGCCAGCCCGCCGGTCAACAGATCATATTCATACGACAAATAGGCGAAGTACCCGGCCAGAAGGATGCACAGCAGCAGAAACTTGATCAACACCTGCCTGTGCGTTTTGACAGCCCATGTTTTCATACAGCACTCATGTAGCGAAGCGGTCGTGCATACAAAGATGGTGGACCCGATCGGGATCGAACCGCCGCGCGCCCAAGGCGCGCTCACATAAATTTTAGTCGGTTCGACCATCCCGATCCCACCAAATTTTCGAGAAAAATTTCCCGCACTCAGGCAGCGAAGCGGTCGTGCATACAAAGATGGTGGACCCGATCGGGATCGAACCGACGACCTCCACAATGCCATTGTGGCGCTCTCCCAGCTGAGCTACGGGCCCGTTACGTCAAGGACTGTGATCAGTAACCACTTGTCCTGTAAATGCAATAAAATTCCTGTCGCAGCGAGGCAGCCGCTAACATATTGACGCTGTTTTTCTTTTTCAAGCGGTTTTGGCGAAGCGGCAAGAAATCAGGAAGCCTGACCTTCTTCTTCCGCAATATCGACCACATCCTCAAGTTCGGAATCCTCGTCGCCCAACTCGGCCGCATCCTCGATCACCGCGTCCTCGGTGGCAACTTCGCCTTCCTCGATATCGTCCTCAGGCGCCGGCTTAACGACTTCAGGCTTCTTTACCTTTACTTCTTCCGGGGCGGAGCGGCGGCGCTGGCGCAACAAGGCTTCGGGATCAAAAGCGGTTTTGCAACTCGGGCAAACCGGCGGGTTCTTGCGCATATCGTAGAAACGCGCCCCGCAGCCTGGACACATACGTTTGACACCCCATTCTGCTTTTGCCACGGCCTGCCTCCAAAAATACTTATAAATCAACGTGTTAAAAGGCAACATGGCCGGGAATCCGGCCCGTTTTTTCTCTGGTTGGCGTGATTGCCATGAAAGTGCCCGGGTGTCAAACGGGTTTTGTATATAGCTGTGTTGACGCGGGCCAACTGCCGGGTTCCGGTGATGCCATATTTGTGGTTTAAGCACAGGCATCATGATCCTGAAACCCGGTAAAGCCGATACGCCAAAGCCCCTGACCGCCTGCAAAGCCGCGCCGCTGGCCGGCATTTTTGCCGTGCCGGGCGATAAAAGCATATCGCATCGCGCCATCATGCTTGGCGGGCTGGCCGAAGGCGTCACCACCGTGCACGGCCTGCTGGAAGGTGAAGACGTGCTGCACACAGCCGTTGCCCTGCGCCAGCTTGGCGCGAAGGCGGAACGGCAGGCAAACGGAAGTTGGCGGATCGAAGGCACGGGCGGCGCGCTGCGCGCCCCTTCGGGCACGCTCGATATGGGCAACAGCGGCACGGCGGCACGGCTGCTGATGGGGCTGGTGGCCACGCATCCCTTCGACAGCAAATTCGATGGCGATGCATCTTTGCGCAAGCGCCCGATGGCGCGGGTGATGGAACCGCTGGTGCGCATGGGCGCGAATTTCTTCAGCGCCGAAGGCGGCCGCATGCCGCTGACCATCATGGGGGCGCAAAAACCGCACGCCCTTGATTACCGCCTGCCGGTGGCGTCGGCGCAGGTGAAATCGGCTATCCTTCTCGCCGCGCTGAACGCGCCCGGCACCACAACGGTGATCGAGCCCGCGTCAACCCGCGACCACACCGAAAACATGCTGCGCCATTTCGGCGCGGAATTACACATCGCCCCCGCCGAAGGCGGCGGCAGCGCCATCAGCATAACGAGCCCCGTCAAGCTGCGCGGCGGCACAGTGCAGGTCCCCGCCGATCCAAGCTCGGCTGCCTTCCCGCTTGTCGCGGCGCTGATCGGCGGCGGCACGCTGGCCTTGCCCGGCATCGGCATAAACCCCCGCCGCAGCGGGCTTTTCGTGACGCTTGCTGAAATGGGCGCGGCGCTGGAATTCACGAACACGCGCGACGCAGGCGGCGAACCGGTAGCCGATATCGCCGTGCGCCCAAGCACGCTGCAGGGCATAGACGTGCCGGCCGAACGCGCACCGAGCATGATCGACGAATACCCCATCCTCGCTGCCGCGGCGGCGTGCGCGGGCGGCACGACCCGCATGCGCGGCCTTGGCGAACTGCGCGTCAAGGAAAGCGACCGCCTCGCCATGATCGCCAAGGGGCTTGAGGTTTGCGGCGTGAAGGTCGAGATCGAAGGCGACGATCTGATCGTCCATGGCACCGGCAAGCCGCCGCAAGGGCCTGCACCCGGCGGCGCAAAGATCGAAACCGCGATGGATCACCGCATTGCCATGAGCTTCCTGGTATTGGGCGGCGTAACGGCGGAGCCCGTGCAAATCGATGACGGCAGCTTCATCGATACCAGCTTCCCGGGCTTCGTCGATGCCATGAACAAATGCGGAGCGAAAATCGGCGCATGAGCGGGAACAAGCCCATGATCATCGCCATCGACGGCACCACGGCTTCGGGCAAGGGCACGATCGCCAAGCGGTTGGCCGCGCATTACGGTTTTGCTCATCTCGATACCGGCTTGCTTTACCGCGCGGTCGGCATGGCGGTCGTGCGCGCGGGCGGCGACCCGGCTGACCCCCTTGCCGCCGCTGCGGCGGCAAGGGCGCTGAACGCCGCAGACGCTACGCGGCTTTCCGAAGATACCGGGCTGCGCAGTTTTGCCGCCTCGGCCGCCTCATCGAAAGTGGCTGCGATCCACGAAGTACGAGCCGCACTCTTGAAATTCCAGCAAGATTTCTGCGCCAGCCCCCCGGGCGGCGCAAAAGGGGCCGTGCTGGACGGGCGCGATATCGGCACCGTGATTGCCCCGGATGCGGATGTTAAGATATTCGTTAACGCCGCCGTGGAAACCCGCGCAGAGCGCCGGTTTAAGGAGTTGCAGGCCAAGGGTGAAGATGTTACAAAACCCGCCGTTTTGGCGGACTTGCAGGAACGGGACAAACGCGACGCCGCGCGTGCGGTTGCCCCGACCAAACCGGCCCCCGATGCCATCGCGCTCGATACCACCAACCTCACAATAGAAGGTTCCGTGGCCGCGGCGCTGGCGATCGTGGAACCCAAAGCCGCAAGGCGGCAGGCCAGCTAGAACAAATGCCCGGCATGGTGCCGGGCGACAGGTCGCCCTGTCATTCCGTTTCTGCCCTTTCCGCTTTCGGCAGGATTTACGGGAACGGCGCGATCTGGAAGGGAACCTCCAGCTTCAAAAGCGGGCCATCCCTCCGAAAACATCAAACAACGAAAGCGGGGATGAGAAGTAAGTTATGGCACGTAGTGCAGCCAAGCGCGTTTACCGCGAACAAATCGATACCGGGAATTCCCCCAAGAAATCAGGCGGCGAAGATTTCGCCACAATGCTCGATGCCTCGTTCGGCGAAGGCGCCGGCGAAGGCCGCGTCATCAAGGGCCGCGTGCTCGCGATTGACGGCGATAACGTCATGGTCGATGTCGGCCTCAAATCCGAAGGCCATATCCCGCTCAAGGAATTTGCCATCGGCGGCCAGGCGCCCGAACTGAAGGCAGGCGACGAGGTTGATGTTTATCTCGAACGCATGGAAGACCGCGAAGGCAACGCCGTGCTTAGCCGCGAAAAGGCAAAGCGCGAGGAAAGCTGGGGCGTGCTCGAGAAGGCTTTCGAAAAGCAGCAGCATGTCACCGGCATCATCTTTGGCCGCGTCAAGGGCGGCTTCACGGTCGATCTTAACGGCGCCGTGGCCTTCTTGCCGGGCAGCCAGGTTGATATCCGCCCCGTGCGCGATATCACCCCGCTGATGGGCACGCCGCAGCCGTTCCAGATCCTGAAGATGGACCGCCAGCGCGGCAACATCGTGGTTTCCCGTCGCGCCGTGCTTGAAGAAAGCCGGGCCGAGGCGCGCAGCGAACTGGTTGCCAGCCTCAAGGAAGGCCAGGTGCTGCAAGGCGTGGTCAAGAACATCACCGATTACGGCGCTTTCGTCGATCTCGGTGGCGTCGATGGCCTGTTGCACGTGACCGACATTTCCTGGAAGCGCGTCAACCACCCGTCGGAAGCCTTGCAGATCGGCCAGCAGGTCACCGTGCAGGTGATCCGCTTCAACGCCGAAACACAGCGCATCAGCCTCGGCATGAAGCAGCTTGAAAGCGATCCGTGGGAAGGCATTGCCGCCAAGTTCCCCGTGGGCGCCAAGCTCAAGGGCCGCGTCACCAACATCACCGATTACGGCGCCTTTGTGGAGCTTGAATCGGGCGTTGAAGGTCTCGTGCACGTTTCCGAAATGTCCTGGACCAAGAAGAACACGCATCCGAGCAAGATCGTGTCTTCGAGCCAGGAGGTTGAGGTCATGGTGCTCGATGTCGATAGCACCAAGCGCCGCATCAGCCTCGGCCTCAAGCAGTGCCAGGATAATCCCTGGGCCAGCTTCGCCGAAACCTACAAGGCCGGCACCATGCTGGAAGGCGAGATCCGCAACATCACCGAGTTCGGCCTGTTCGTGTCCATGCCCGGCGATATCGACGGCATGGTACACATGTCCGATATTTCCTGGAGCAAGGGCGGCGAAGAGGCGATCAAGGATTACGCCAAGGGCCAGAAGGTTGAGGTCAAGGTGCTTGACGTGGACGCGGAAAAGGAACGCGTCGCGCTCGGCATCAAGCAGCTCACCGAAGATCCGTTCGAACATGTCGCCGTCAACTTCAAGAAGGGCGACGTCGTTACCTGCACCGTTTCCGCCGTGCAGGACAGCGGGATCGAGGTCAATCTCGGCGACAAGGGCGATGGCTTCACCGGCTTTATCAAGCGCGGCGACCTGGCCCGCGACCGTTCGGAGCAGCGCTCCGACAGGTTCGCGGTCGGCGAAAAGGTCGATGCCAAGATCACCAACATCGACAAGGGCGTCCGCAAGGTCACGCTGTCGATCAAGGCCCGTGAAACCGACGAAGAGAAGCAGGCGCTGGCCGAATACGGCTCACAGGACAGCGGCGCTTCGCTCGGCGATATCCTTGGCGCGGCCATCAAGGGCGCGGCGGCCAAGAAAGCCGCTAAAAAAGGCGACAAGACCGAGGAACAAGCCGAATAAACAGGCTTGCCCGGTTAACCATGAATATGACCCCGCCGGCCCTGCCGGCGGGGTTTTTTCTTGCAAACACCCCGCATGACTGGTTTATAATAAGTTCATACTCATTATTCGTTGCTGCATATTTTATTGAATTGATAACGCCGCCATGGCCCCGACAGAAAAACCGAAAACCGCGAAGCTGCGGAAAACCGTTGAAACACACACCCAAGCCATGGACCCCGTGGATGCGCCGACCTATGGCGCTGCCCTGATTGACGGGCTGCCGGGCATGAAGGTGGCTATTGTCAGGGATGCCAAGCAGCAGCTTATTAGCCGCGCGGCCATGGCCAAGGTCTTCCGGGAAGCTGCGCTTGAGAATGGCGCCTCGCTGACCACCGAATTCTCGCCTGAAAAAGTCGCGGCCTGGTTTGCGCAGCAGGATACCGCCTTTGCCTACCGCCTGTTCGCGCTCATGACCTATCTGAGGACCGGGACCTTCCACACCAAGCGTCCCTCTGCGGAATCCGGCTATAATTTAAAATTCACCCCCTAAGCTTCGAGGCGACAGACCGGGCGTAGCGCGATTTTCCGGCCCCCTCCGATTCTTCCCTTGCGAAGGGGGGTGGAATTGTCATATTTGTCGGGAAAGGCATAGGGCGATCTCAGGCGGCTGGTCGGACAGATGTTTCTCGTTCCCATAGAATTGCGGCCCACAATAGCCGGACAAGGCGTGTTTACGCTTGTCCCTATCGCCATGCTGCAGCCCGTCTGTTTTTTCTTCACGAATGCCGAGCTGATGCCGCGCCGGGAATATGACGCAAAACAGGAAAGCGGCGACATCAAGGTCATCCGCAGCGGCTGCCGCTATGTGCTCGACCACTTCGTTTGCAGCACCCTCGATACCGAAGAGCCTGAAAACTACATCAACCACGATGAAGCCGATCCCTCCATGCTTTATCATTGCGGTATCTGTTTCGCGCGGCGCGATATCCCGGCCGATACAGAACTTACCTTCAATTATGCTTATGTGATGTCTGAGAACGACAGCCAGACCTTCACGGACTGGCGCACGGGCCGGCAGGTGATCGGCATGCCCGGCCATGAAACGCTGGAGAAAAGCACCGCCGAACTGCTCGCGCTGTTCCGGGAAAAAGCATGCAGGCAGGGGCAAGACACCATGCCCGCGCCGATGGTCGCCGACGGGGCGGCCCGCAAAATCAAAGTTACTTCATAAGGCCCGCTTCCGGACCCGCGCCGGTTACTTGACGCTCTTGAGCCGTGGCGGAGCCTGAACCGACAAGGCGCCGGTATAGCTGCCGTCGGTCACAAGCACGTTCGAGAACTGCCACGGGTCGCTGGTATCGACATCTTCCGAGAACAGCTCGTTGCGGTGCTTGAGCGGCGTCCAATCCGTATAGACGCCGATAACCGGGCCAAGATAGGGCATCTGCACCTCAAGGCAGCGGCGGAAATCGATCTCGTCGGCGTCGATGATACCCTTTTCCGGGTTTTCAAGCGCCCAGGTCATGCCCGCAATGATCGCGGAAGTCACCTGCAGCCCGGTCGCGTTCTGATGGGGCGCAAGGCGGCGGGTTTCCTCGATCGACAGCTGTGAGCCGTACCAATAGGCGTTCTTGGCGTGGCCGAACAGCAGCACACCCAGCTCGTCGATGCCGTCCTCGATCTCGTTCTCGTCCAGGATCTTCCACGGCGTTTCCTTAAGCCATTCGGTCGTCGCGGTCTGTGCCTTCCAGCCGCCGCCCGCAACTTCGTGGATCGAAAGCACGGCGTCGTCGCAGGGATGGTAGGCATAGTGCACCGTGGGGCGGTACACGACCTTATCCCCCTGCCGTACCGTGAAGAAATCGGCGATCGAGATGGATTCGTTGTGCGTCACAAGGAACCCGTGCTGCGCCTGCGCCGTCGGCGTCCAGCTGCGCACACGCGTGCCGATGCCGGGCTGGGTCATATAGATCGCGGCATCGCAGCCGGTTTCATGCCGCCGCCCGGTCGCGGGCATGGTCTTTTCGTGTGTACCCCAGCCAAGCTCGGCCGGCTGCAGGCCTTCGGAAATAAAGCCATCGACCGACCACGTATTGACGAAGTTGCCGATCACCTTCTGCGGGCTTTTGGCGCGCTGGGTGTCGCGTTCGGCGATATGAATGCCCTTGACGCCGGCACGCTGCATCAGCGCCGCCCATTCTTCGCGCGTCTTCGGCTCCGTGTAATCGAGCTTCAGGTCGTTTGCGATATTCAGCAACGCCTGCTTGGCGAACCACGAAACCATGCCGGGGTTGGCGCCGCAGCAGCTGATCGCGGTCGGGCCGCCGGGCTTTCTGCGCCGCAATTCAAGCAGTTCCTCGCGCAGCACATAATTGGTGCGCGCCGCCAGCGGCGCGTTGGTGTCGGTATAGAAACCGAGCCACGGTTCGACCACCGTATCGATATAAAGCGCCTTATGTTCGGTGCAGAAAGTGATCATATCGACCGAAGAAACATCGACCGACACGTTCACAAGGAAGGGCCTGCCCGGACCCTTGAAATAGGGGGTTAGCAGTTCGCGGTAATTGTCCTTGGTAACGCCCGCTTTTTCAAACTTGATGCCTTCTTTTTCGGCCAGCTTGCGGTCCTTGTCGTTGGGAGCAATAACAACCATGCGCGAACGGTCGCATTCGAAATGCCGGAGAATAAGCGGCAGGACGCCCCTTCCGATTGAGCCGAAGCCAAGGATGATAACGGGGCCATCGATTTTCCCGTAGACGGGCCATTTCTGTGTCAATGTACGTCTCCTGCTTGGGGTTGCAGGCCCAATAAACCAGCACGAACTATATGATGACAAGCATTATCTGCCGCCGCGGACGCAGCATGCCTGGTTAAAACCGCAAAAAATCAGATAAAATAGGTCGCGAGCGGCGCAAAACCGTTGAAACCGACCGACGCATAGGTAGTTGTGTAGGCGCCGGTGGCCTCGATCAGCACTTCATCCCCGATCTCAAGCGACACGGAGAGCGGGTACATGTTCTTTTCATAGAGAACGTCAACCGAATCGCAGGTCGGGCCCGCGATCACGCACGGCGTCTTTTCACCATCGTCACGCGAGGTCGTGATCGGGTAGCGGATCGATTCGTCCATGGTTTCGGCAAGGCCGCCGAACTTGCCGATATCGAGGTAAACCCAGCGCACAGGGTCGTCCGCCGCCTTGCGCGAAATCAGCACAACTTCGGCCTTGATGATGCCGGCATCGCCGACCATGCCGCGGCCGGGCTCAATCACGGTTTCGGGGATCTGGTTGCCGAAATAGCGGCGCAGCGCGCCGAAAATGGCGGTGCCGTAGCTCTTCATGCCCGGCACGTCTTTCAGATACTTGGCCGGGAAGCCGCCGCCCATATTCACCATCGTCAGCTTGATGCCGCGTTCGCCCAGCGCGCGGAAAATTTCCGCCGTGGTTTTCAGCGAGCGGTCCCAAGCCTTCAGGTTGGCCTGCTGCGAGCCGACATGGAACGAAATGCCGTGTGGCACGAGCCCGAGACGCTGCGCGGTTTCAAGAACCTCGATCGCCATGTCGGGCACGCAGCCGAACTTGCGGCTAAGCGGCCATTCGGCGCCGTCGTTATCGACAAGGATGCGGCAGAATACGCGCGCGCCGGGGGCGGCGCGGGCAACTTTTTCAACCTCTTCCACGCTGTCCACCGCGAACAGGTCGATGCCGTATTCGTGGGCGCGGGCAATATCGCGCCCCTTCTTGATCGTGTTGCCGTATGAAATGCGGTCGGGCGTGGCGCCGGCTTCGAGCGCCATTTCGATTTCCGCCAGCGAGGCGGCATCGAAGCTGGAGCCGAGCGAGGCGAGCAGGCGCAGGATTTCAGCCGCCGGGTTGGCCTTGACGGCGTAATAAATGCGCGAATCGGGCAGCGCCTTGGTGAAACCAAGATAGTTCTGGCGCACGGTTTCGAGATCGACAACCAGGCAAGGGCCTTCCGGCTTGCGGTTGGCAAGAAAATCGGTGATGCGCTGCTTCGCGTTCTTGGCACCCTTTTTCGAGGTGTAGGCGCGCGCAAGCGTGCTGGCGGCAACAACCGGCGTCAGCAGGTTGCCGTTGGCAAAAGAGGTATCCTTCATCAAAGGCATCTTACCCATGCCCCGTACTCCCTGTTCAGGAGCCGCACCTTCGTAGGCCTATGCCGAATGTGTCCCAAAAGCGTTGCGGCGCCCCCATGCCTTACGCATTGGGGCGCGAGAACGGTCTTGCGTGGCTCTACCAAGCCACTTTCCGTTCCTTTACAACTTGTCTGGCGGTATCGCGCTTGCCTGCACTGTTGCAGTACGACCCGACCCCAGAACCCTTTCAGGTCCGGCAGCAGATTCATAAACCGTAAGGTTTGTGAACCGACCGCCTTCTTACTTTGCCATCAACTGCAAAGCCACACTCTTCATTGTCGGGCCCTAACTCACTTGGCCCTTGCCAACAAAAGGCAGACTCCTTGGTTGCATACCACCACTCCCGCCGGCCGGGAGGCCTTTGGGAGCGCAAAGCGTCGTTACATAAACCAACGTGGGGGACCTGCGGGTGGTATTCCGTTCGGTCCTTTTGGGGCCAGTGGCACGTGCGCTTCAATCACAGATTTAAGGTAAGAATTTTGAACATACAATTAATTTTTTGACCCGAAGGGCAAAAAAACGCGCGAAGAGTCTGGAAGAGTCACATAGAGAGCACAGTTTTCGCGCCGCGCACGCCGCGCGAAGCTTGTATGTGCCGCCAAAAACTTCTCGCGATGCCGCAAGCACGCGCCGCTGCGCGGCGGCGCAAAAAATGGGGCGGCAATTTCCCGCCACGGCACGCCGGATCGGGCCGCCTGCAAGCGGCGCGAAAAGACTTTGCACCCCAAGGACTTACCCTGAAAGACGGCTTGACTCGCTTCGCCCCCTTTGGCAACCTTTGCAAGATCAAGCGGGCGACTCGTCAAGAAAAGCCCGGTCCCAAGGAGCGAACAAGCCCATGACCAAATCCGATCTCATCTTGCGCCTCGCGGAACGGCACCCCCACCTGCTGCAGCGCGATATCGAGCGCATCGTCGGCACCGTCTTCAACGAAATCACAAATGCCCTCTCGCGCGGCGATCGCGTGGAATTGCGCGGCTTTGGCGCCTTTTCGGTGAAGCGCCGCGAAGCCCGTCAGGGCCGCAATCCCCGCACCGGGGACGCCGTCCAGGTGGCCGAAAAATGCGTGCCTTTCTTCAAAACCGGCAAGCAGCTGCGCGACCGGCTGAACGGGATTGAAGGCACCAGCGACTAGGCCCGCGCGCCTCGCTGACCCGCTATGCACCGCCTGTCCTGGCTTATCACACTGCCCCTTATCGCCCTTGCCGTATGCTTTGCCGTCGGCAACCGGGAACCCGTCATCGTTAACCTTTGGCCGCTCGGCTACGAAGTCGCGCTGCCGATCTACATGCTTGCGCTGGTGCCGTTGGCGATCGGGCTCGTGCTTGGCGGTCTGGTCATCTGGTTCGGCGGCCTGCGCCACAAGCTGCAGGCACGGAAGCTGGCGCGCGAGGTTGGCAAGCTGCGCGATCAGGTGGGCGACCTGCAAACCAAGCTGGAAAGCCGTGCGGCGGCAACCGATCCCGGCCATGCCCCGCCGCTGCTGAGCCGCTGGCGGCAGGCGCTGCCCTGGACATAGGGTTTATGTTTTCCGGGGCCCGCCTTTAGCCGTTTATTCTTGATGCCGCTTCGGACTAAGATCGGCCCCGCAACAGGGAAGCCACGACCATGACAGACACCCGCGTTTTCTGCGCCATCGATACGGCCGATACGGCCCGCGCAACCGGCCTTGCCGGCCAGCTCAAAGGGCTTGCCGCGGCCAAGATCGGCCTTGAATTCTTCATGGCCAACGGTCCGGAAGGCGTCCGGCAGGTGGCAGCGGCGGCGGGGCCCATTTTCCTCGATCTCAAGCTGCACGATATCCCGAACACGGTGGCCGGGGCGGTCACGAGCCTTCTGCCGTTGAAGCCCGCCTTCCTGAACGTCCATGCCGCAGGCGGTCCGGCCATGATGCAGGCGGCCCGCGCGGCAGCCGACAAGGCGGGCGCGGCGCGGCCCAAAATGCTCGCGGTCACCGTGCTAACCAGCCTTGATGCCGGGGATCTGAAAAAAACCGGCCAGCACCCCGACACGCTTGAACAGGTAGCGCGGCTTGCCTTGCTGGCCAAGGAACAGGGCATGGACGGCGTGGTGTGCGGCCCGACCGAGATTGCCCGTCTGCGCCAGCTTTGCGGACCCGATTTTATCCTGATGGTCCCGGGCATCCGCCCAAGCTGGGCCGAGGCAAACGACCAGAAACGCGTACTAACCCCGCGCGCGGCGATCGAGGCGGGCGCCAGCTATCTGGTGATCGGCAGGCCGATCACCGGCGCCGCCGACCCGGCTGAAGCGGCGCGGCGCATCAATGCGGAACTGGCGGCGTGACGATCGAGGTAAAAATTTGCGGCCTGACAACACGGGAGGCGGTAGCCGCCAGCGCCGCCGCCGGGGCGCGTTATGGCGGGCTGGTGTTCTATCGCCGCTCTCCGCGTTTTCTGACAACCGCGCAGGCGCGCGAACTGGCCCTTGCCGCGCCTGCAAACCTGACCACGGTCGGCCTGTTCGTTGACCCGCCGGACGACGAGCTGCACGGCGTGCTCGATTATGTGCCGCTGCGCATGATCCAGTTGCACGGCAGCGAACCGCCCGCACGCGTCGCCGATATCAAAAACACTTTCGGCTTGCCGGTGATGAAAGCAATCCCGGTCGCGGCAGCGGAAGACCTTGCGGCGGCCGATGCCTATTTGCCGGTGGCGGACCGGCTTTTGTTCGACGCCAAGCCGCCCGCAGGAACGGAAGCCATGCCCGGCGGGAACGCGCGGGCTTTTGATTGGCGATTGCTGGCCGGGCTCGACTGGGCAAAACCATGGATGCTCGCGGGCGGGCTGACGCCGGAAAACGCGGCCGAGGCTGTGCGGATCAGCGGCGCTAAGGGTATCGATGTTTCTTCAGGCGTCGAAGACCGCCCGGGCCACAAAGATATCAACAAAATCAAGGCATTGATGCAGGCCGTCGCCGCGCTTTGATTAGCGGCTTCAACATGCTTTATTGTGCGGCCCTGAAAGGAAGATGAATGCCCAACGCCGCCCATAAGCCCAATTCCCTGCGCGCAATGCCGGATGCCGAAGGACATTTCGGCGATTATGGCGGGCGCTTCGTTGCCGAGACCTTGATGCCGCTCATCCTCGAGCTGGAAAAGGCCTATACCGCCGCCAAGGCGGATCCTTCCTTCCGCAAGGAGCTTGATTATTATCTTAAGTACTATGTGGGGCGCCCCTCGCCGCTTTATTATGCACAGCGCCTGACGGAAAAACTTGGCGGCGCCAAAATCTATTTCAAGCGCGACGAGCTGAACCACACCGGCGCGCACAAAATCAACAACTGCATCGGCCAGATATTGCTGGCGCGGCGCATGGGCAAAAAACGCATCATCGCCGAAACCGGCGCAGGCCAGCACGGCGTGGCTACCGCCACGGTCGCGGCGCTGTTCGGTCTGCCTTGCGTCGTCTATATGGGCGCGCTCGATATCGAACGGCAAAAGCCGAACGTGTTCCGCATGAAATTGCTGGGCGCGGAAGTGCGACCCGTGCAAAGCGGCTCGCGTTCGCTCAAGGATGCGATGAACGAGGCGCTGCGCGACTGGGTCAGCAATGTCGAAGACACCTTCTACATCATCGGCACCGTGGCGGGGCCGCACCCCTACCCCGCGCTGGTGCGCGATTTCCAAAGCATCATCGGCCGTGAAACACGCGCACAGATGCAGGAAGCCGAAGGCCGCCTGCCCGATAGCCTTGTTGCCTGCATCGGCGGCGGCTCCAACGCCATGGGGCTGTTCCACGATTTTCTCGATGAGGAAAGCGTGAAGCTTTATGCGGTGGAAGCGGCGGGGCTCG
This sequence comes from Alphaproteobacteria bacterium, assembly GCA_016124955.1. Taxonomy (NCBI): domain Bacteria; kingdom Pseudomonadati; phylum Pseudomonadota; class Alphaproteobacteria; species Alphaproteobacteria bacterium. Next base: position 250,183 of record WGMR01000006.1, read on the forward strand.
GTGTCGATACCGACAAGCACGCCGCCAGCCTGACCGGCGGCAGGCCGGGCGTTCTGCACGGTAACCGCAGCTATTTCCTGCAGGACGATGACGGACAGATCACCGAGGCGCATTCGATTTCGGCCGGGCTCGATTACCCGGGCATCGGCCCCGAACATGCCTGGCTGCACGATATCAAGCGCGTGAACTATGTTTCCGCGACCGACGAAGAAGCGCTCGAGGCCTTCAAGCTTTGCTGCAACATGGAGGGGATCATCCCCGCGCTGGAGCCGAGCCACACGCTTGCCTATACAAGCAAGCTCGCGCCCACCTTGCCGAAGGATCATTTGCTTGTGGTCAATCTGTGCGGCCGCGGCGACAAGGATATTTTCACGGTGGCCGAACGGCTGGGAGTGACACTATGAAGGCCGCCGCCGCGCCCGCCGCCAGCCCCGCCGCCGACAGCGGCCGCATCGCCGCGCGCTTCGCCGAGCTGAAAAAGCAAAAGCGCGGCGGGCTCGTGACCTTTATTACCGCAGGCGACCCGGACCACGAAACCTGCCGCGCCATACTGCGCGGCCTGCCCGAAGCGGGCGCCGATATCATCGAGCTTGGCATGCCCTTCAGCGACCCGATGGCGGACGGCGTTGCCATCCAGGCGGCCAATATCCGCGCGCTGAAGAACGGCGCTTCAATGAAGCGCACGCTCGATCTCGTGCGCGATTTCCGCAAGGACGACAACGCCACGCCGCTTGTCCTGATGGGCTATTACAACCCGATCTACAGCTATGGCGTGGAAAAATTTTTGGCCGACGCGCGCTGCGCTGGCGTTGACGGGCTGATCGTCGTCGATCTGCCGCCGGAAGAGGACCGCGAGCTATGCCTGCCCGCACTGGCAGCCGGGCTCAATTTTATCCGGCTGGTGACGCCGACGACCGATAACGCGCGGCTGCCCAAGGTGCTGAGCAACACATCGGGTTTCGTTTATTACATTTCCGTCACCGGCATCACCGGCGACAAGCAGGCCAATGCCGCGCACGTCCAATCGGAAGTGGAACGCATCCGCAATCACACGGCGTTACCGGTCGCGGTCGGGTTCGGGATCAGCGATGCCGCCAAGGTCAGGGCCGTGACGAAATCGGCCGATGCCGCCGTCGTGGGCAGCGCGATCATCCGCGAGATTGCGCAAACGCTTTCCCAAGACGGCAAGGCGACAGATAAAACCGTTTCTGCTACACTCGCGTTCGTTGCGAATTTGAAAAGCTAGGACATAAGGGGCAAGCCATGGCCAAGTATATTGCAGCGATTATTATTCTTTGCATCGGCGTCGCCGCCGGGCAGCTATTGCTTCAGGAACACGGCACGCAAGGCACCGCGCGCAACATCGAAACCGCCTATGAACGGGTGATGCGCACCGGCACGCTGCGTTGCGCTTATGCGCTGTGGGCGCCGTTCTTCCAGAAGGATGCGAACACCGGCAAACTTTCCGGCTTCAATTACGATATTTTCATGGAAATCGGCAAAGAGCTCGGGCTCAAGATCGAGTGGGCCGAGGAAGTCGGTTTCGGCAATTATATCGAAGGCCTGAACACCGGCCGCTATGACGCTATGTGCCAAACCGTGTGGCCCGATCCAGGCCGCTTCACCAAGGCCACGGTTACGCTGCCCGCGCATTACCATAAAGTCTATGTCGTGGTGCGCGCCGACGATAACCGCTTCGACAATGGTTATGCCCGGCTGAACGACCCTTCCTTCAAGACCGTGGCGATCGAAGGCGATATCACCGAAACCATCGCCCGCACAGATTTTCCGCAAGCCAAACTCGTGAGCCTGCCGCAGGCCGCCGATGCTTCGCAGCTTTTCATGGAAATCGCAGCGGGCAAGGCCGATGCGACCTTCGTCGATTGGGGCTTCTTCAAAAGTTATGACGAGGCGAACCCGGGCAAGCTAAAGACGGCTGGCAAGGTTTTGCGGGTTTATGGTTCGGTCTTCTCGGTCAAGCTGGGCGATCTCGATCTCAAGGCCCTGTTCGATAATGCCATTATCGCGCTCACCAACAACGGCAAGATCGCCGAGATTTTGCAGCGATTTCCGACCACCGCCATGCCGCCCGCACCGACCTATGCCGCCCCGGCGGCGGATGCCGCAAGCGCCAACTGAACGGATAGACCATGAGCTGGCTCACCAATTTCGTACGCCCGAAAATTCGCGCCCTTGTCGGCGAAAAAAAGGATGTGCCCGATAATTTGTGGGACAAATGCCCCGGTTGCGGCACCATGCTGTTCCGGCGCGAGCTGGCTGAGAACCTGAATGTCTGCCGCCACTGCGATTACCATTTGCGCATCAGCGTCGAGCGGCGGCTCGAAACCCTGTTCGACAAGGGGCAATATGAAAAGCTGAAAGTGCCGCGCGTTCCGGTTGACCCGCTGCGCTTCCGCGACCAGAAGAAATATGCCGACCGCCTGCGCGACGCGCAAAGCAAGACCGGCCGCGATGACGCCTTCATCGTTGGCGAAGGCACGATCGGCGGGCACAAGGCCGTGGTGGCGGCCTTCGATTTCAGTTTCATGGGCGGTTCCATGGGCATGGCGGTGGGCGAAGCCATCGTCACGGGCGCGCGGCGCGCGGCGGCGGCCGGCGCGGCCTTTATCGCCATCCCGGCTTCGGGCGGCGCGCGCATGCAGGAAGGCGCCCTTTCGCTGATGCAGATGCCGCGCACCATCATCGCGGTTGAAGAAGTCAAACAGGCCGGGTTGCCCTATATCGTCGTGCTGACCGACCCGACCACGGGCGGCGTTACGGCATCATTCGCCATGGTCGGCGATATCCATATCGCCGAAAAGGGCTGCCTGATCGGTTTTGCCGGCGCGCGCGTGATAGAAAACACGATCCGCGAAACGCTGCCGCCCGGGTTCCAGCGCGCCGAATATCTGCGCGAACATGGCATGGTCGATATCGTCGTGACCCGCCGCGATTTGCCCGCCACGCTGGCGCGGATCATTGGCCTTCTTGGCCGGGGCAACGGCAACGCAACGCGCGCGGCAATCGCCGCGCCGAAAAAGGCCAAAGCCACGGTCATCCCGCCCGGGCCGCACGGCGCGCCGCCGCAAAAAAGCCGCTGGTGACACCACGGCATGCCGCTGCCCGCTTCTTCTTCGCACGCTTCCCTGCCCGCTAACCCGTGGCCCGTGGCCCATGGCGCGCGCGAAGGTTCCGCGGCCATCCTTGATCGCATCTATAGAAGCTACCATCGCGGTATCGATCTGACCCTGCGCCCGGCCTATCGCGCGCTTTTGGCAAAGCTCGGCAACCCGCAGGAAAAGCTCCCGCCCGTGCTGCATGTGGCGGGCACCAACGGCAAGGGCAGCACGGTCGCCTTTGCCCGCGCGATGCTGGAAGCGGCGGGCTGGCGCGTGCATACCTACACCTCCCCCCACCTCGTGACATTTCACGAACGTATCCGCATCGCCGGACGCCTGATCGAGGAAGACGAGCTGACCGATATCCTTGAGCTGTGCGAGCGTGAAGCCGAGCCGGGCAAGATAAGCTTTTTTGAAATGACCACCGCCGCCGCCTTTCTTGCCTTCGCGCGCCACCCCGCTGATGCCGCGCTGATCGAGGTCGGGCTCGGCGGACGGCTCGACAGCACAAATGTGATCACGCGCCCGGCGGTGACCGCGATTGCGCGCATTTCATACGACCACCGCGAATATCTGGGCGCATCGCTGGCCGGGATCGCGCGCGAAAAAGCCGGGATCATGAAGCCGGGCGTGCCCTGCTATGCGATGGAACAGCCGGACGAAGAGGCGCGGGCCGCTTTGCGCGCACAGGCCGCCATTGTCGGCGCGCCATTATTGTATGGCGGGCAGGATTGGCAAACGCAGGAGCTCGATGGCGGCGCGTTTCGTTTCAACGGCCCGCAGGGAGAGCAAAACCTGCCGCCGCCCGCGCTTGCTGGCGCACACCAGATCATGAATGCCGGGCTTGCGATCGCGGCACTCGGGGCCATGCCGCTGGCGGTGCCGCTAGGCGCCATGACGGCGGGTCTGCGCGGCGTTGACTGGCCCGCACGGTTGCAACGGCTTGTGCGCGGCCCGGCGATCGATTGCCTCCCCGAAGGGTGGGAGTTGTGGCTTGATGGCGGCCATAACGATTCCGCCGGCACGGCGCTGGCGGCCGAGCTTGGCCGTTGGCGGCAACGCAGCCCCAAGCCGCTTTACCTTGTGTTCGGCATGCTGGCCACGCGCGCGCCGCACGAATTGCTCGGCCCCATGGCACGGCAGGTGGACGGGCTGCGTGCCGTGCCTATCCCCGGCGCGGATGGCGGTGCGGCCTTGAGCCTTTCTGCAGCCGAAGGTGCGACGGCGGCGATGGCGGCAGGAATAAGGACAGCAGCCCCGGCAACGGATGTCGTGGCGGCCGTCCGGCAACTGGTTGCGGCCGGCGGAATGCCGGGACGAATACTGATTTGCGGGTCGCTTTATCTTGCCGGCGCGGTTCTGCAGAATCACGGTTGAAACGCGCGCGTGCGCTATTATAATCATAAAACAAGCCATACTGCCTCGTAAGGCCCTGTCTTTACGGGGTATTTTGGCGGTTTTCTAATCCCTTGTTTTGCCGTAATTTGCCGCTATAAACGACAAGGCTTTATCGTTACGTGCATCCGGAGGTCTTGAATGCTCGCGCAACGTTTCACTGGTTTTTCCACCCTTCCCTGTCTTGCCATATCACTGCTGTTCGGCGCCTGGGCACTGGAGCCCGCCGCGGCCGAAGACGCGCCGCAATTGCAGGCGCAAGCCAGCATCGCACCTGCCGCAGTGGCCGAGGCGACGGATGTTGCCGGCAAGTCAAAAGCCGCGAGCGATTTTGTGCAAGGTCTCGGCGACAATGCAGTCGCCATTCTCGCCGACAAAAACATCAGCAAGGATGCGCGCGACAACCAGTTCCGCGACATGCTGCAAAAATCCTTCGATCTGAACACGATCGGCCGTTTCGTGGTCGGCCGCACATGGTACGGCGCATCGGACGAGCAACAGGCGGAATATCTGCGCCTGTTTGAAAAACTGGTGATCAAGATCTATTCCGAACGCTTTGCGCTTTATTCGGGCGAAAAGTTCACGGCGGTTGGCGCGCGCCAGGAAGGCGGGCGCGATTACATCGTTGATGGCGAGATTTTGCATCCCGGCAGCAACCAGCCGATACAGGTTAATTGGCGCGTGCGCGATTTCGGCGATCATTTCGGCGTGATTGATGTCGTGGTCGAAGGTGTCAGCATGAGCGTGACGCAACGGCAGGAATATATGTCGGTGATCCAGCGCAACGGCGGCGAGATCGAACCGCTGCTGCAAATGATGCGCGAACGGCTCGATAAACCTTCGCAGCAGGCGGTCGCGGGTTAAGCGCCGCACGCCTCCCGCTTCGGGCAATAAAAAACCCCTCTTCCTTGCGGAAGAGGGGTTTTTGTTTTCGCGAAAGCCTTACTGGGCTTCGGCCGGAGTTTCCGGAGCGGCCTCGGGGGCTGCTTCCATAGCCTTCTTGGCCTCTTCGGAAACGTCTTCGGCGGCCCCTTCAACGGCAGCGCCGGTTTCTTCGGCTGCTTCCTGCATCGCGTCACCGGCCTGCTCCATGGCATCACCCACGCCTTCGGACATTTCGCCCATGGCATCGCTGATTTTTTCGCCCGGCGTGCGGCTGTCGGTCTGCATCGTGGCCAGATAGGCCACAAGCGCCACCACAATGATGGCCACAACAATAATAAGGTTACGTGACTTCGGGGCTGCCATGTTTTTCTCCTTCACTGGCGTGTCATAAACTCGATAAAGGCTTGTTTGCCTTGGCAAGGGCTATAGCATTTCACTTCATGAGTGAACAGCCCCCGCCAAAAAGCCTCAAGAATCATGCATTTAAGACAATTTTCCCGGCATTAGAGCCCATATATGCTTCTGGTTTTTTGTTGTCTGCCGCATAGCCGGGTTAAAGAATGAGGCTATGTTTTCTTGCCGTTCTTTGGTATTCGCAAATAACAATCTTGTTGGCCCAGAATCCTGAACGGAAACCGGCCTTCCAAATCAAAATGAGCGAGGAGTATTTTTAACACGATGAAGATGGTTTATTTGCATATTCCCAAAACTGCCGGATCTTCATTTAGAGAATGGGTTGTAAGTTCAATTGGCGAGGACAAGGTATTCTGGCATTCGGCAGAGCGCCAAATAAACGATACTTCACTGAACGAGCTTCTCAAATACACATTAATTGGCGGGCATTTTACACTCCAGAATCCTATGCTGAAGGCCATGGAAGCCGGCATAGGCGTTGAAAACATTGTTTATTGCTGCGTCGTGCGTGAACCTGCGGATTTGCTCATTTCCCATTTCAATTTCATCAAGAAAAGCCCGGAACATATGATGCACCCGGGGGAAGACGATATCGATTCAACCTTGCTTGCGAAAAAAGATTTCTACCATGAATCAATGAACATACAGGCGTTCTGTATAACAAAGACAAGGGCCTTTGCCGATGCCTTGCCTATTATCAGCAAACGTAACTTCCTAATCGGATGCTACGATCATCTGGATTTATTTATCCGGCGCGCAAGCGAAATTCTGGGAGAGTCCATGGCGGAGTTTCCCGTCGTGAACCGCGGGGAAGAATCGGAAGATAAAACGGCTTCATCTATCGTCACCGAATATTGCAGGCAGAATTGCAGCGAGGATACG